>PLTX01000087.1 GCA_003164675.1 Verrucomicrobiota bacterium
TGCCGATATTGCCGCGGTCATCCCATTCCGTCGTAAAATGCGGCTGGAGAAGCTTGAATACTTCTTTCGCTTTCTCGACCAGCGGCGGCTTGTTGCGCAGCAGCGGGAACACGGCGACTTTCACCGGCGCGATGCGCGGGGCGAACCGCATCACGATGCGCGTTTCGGTCTGACCTTTCTCGTCGGTCGTTGTCTCTTCCTGGTACGCGGTACACAGAATGGCGAGGGCGATTCGGTCCACGCCGACGGCCGGCTCGATCACATGCGGGACGTATTTGCGCTTTTTCTCCTCGTCAAAGTACTCCAACGGCTGTCCGCTGAATTTGGCGTGTTGGGAAAGGTCGTAACAACCACGGGCGGCAATCCCCCACAGTTCCTGCACGCCAAATGGGTATTGGAACATGAGATCGGTCGTGCCTTTCGAGTAGAACGCCAGTTTTTCCTTGGCGTGGTTGTACTCGGTAATGTGCGAGGCGGGAAGCCCGACCGAAAGCAGCCAGTTGCGACACCAATCGATCCAGTAACGGTGCCNNTGCTGCGCCTCGGCCGGCGGCACGAAGAACTCCATCTCCATCTGCTCGAACTCACGGCTGCGGAACGTGAAATTGCGCGGGGTAATCTCGTTGCGAAACGATTTGCCGATCTGCGCGATGCCAAAGGGGATTTTCACGCGTCCCGTATCGAGCACCGCCTTGAAGTCGGCGAACATGCCCTGCGCGGTTTCGGGACGCAGATAGGTTTTTTCCGACTCTTCGCGCAACGCGCCCACGTAGGTCTCGAACATCATGTTGAAATTGCGCGCGGGCGTGAGACTGCCGGGCTCGCCGGTGGCGGGCGAGGGAACCAACGGGATTTCTTCGGGCGTGGCCTGCGTGAAGTCGCGCGGCTGGACCGGCTCGAGTTTCCCCTGAATGGCCCTCTTCCGTTTGAAGGCTTCGGCCTTCGCCTGCAAGTCCTCGGTTGTCCGCTCGCTTTCGAGCATGCTGACGTAGCCCACGACCTTGCCGTCAACGATCACGGCGGAAAAATAGATTTCATCGGCGCGGAACCGTTGTTTGGAAGATTTGCAGTCCACCATCGGATCAGTGAACCCGCCGACGTGTCCGGAAGCTTCCCAGACCTTGGGGTGCATGATGATCGACGTCTCAATGCCCACAACGTCATCGCGGCCACGCACCATTTCATTCCACCAGTAATCGCGGATGTTCTTCTTCAACTCCGCGCCGAGCGGGCCGTAATCCCAGAACCCGTTGATACCGCCGTAGATCTCGCTGGATTGGAAGATGAACCCGCGTCGCTTGCACAGGGCGACGATCTTTTCCATCAAGGGCGGTGGCGCTGGTTTTTTCTCCGTCATGGCAAGGGCGGACTATGGCGAAAGCACGGCTCCAAGTCAAGGCACGGCCAAGACCTTGGTGGCACGGTTATTGCATTTATTTAGGACAGCCGGCCTTCTGGATTTGATGGCAGGGATGGACGTTTGGTGAACGCCAGGATGCAAGAGATCGTGTCGGGTCTCGAATTGCCTCACTGGAAAAGCCATTTACGCCCGAAGTTCTGGCACAGAGAGTGCGTGAAGTACTGGATGACCAGGCGTCAGGGCCTGTTGGCAGCACAGGGACCGAGTCATGACAAACATGCCGTACTTGAATTTGCTGGATCAGTCCGTTCTCTCTTTTCCCCCCGAATGGATCAGGTCGGCGCTGGTATTGGCACTGATCACCGTCTGGATGGTCATTGGGTTGTTCACCTACATGAACTACTCGACCCGGCGCACTCATCTCAGCCTCTGGACGGTCGCATGGATGTTTTACTCGGTGTACCTGGCGGCATCGATTGGGTTGGAGGAATCCCCGCGCACGCCAGTTCTGCTGATGGCGTCCCGGGCATGTATCGGCATCAGCGCGCTGTTCATGTTTTGGGGCAGTTTTCAACTCTCAGGAGCGAAGCGCGACCAGCGCGAACTTGTGCTGGCGACGGTGCTGATTATCATCTGGAGCTATTTCGCGGCGTATCGTGTTCAAGGCGGGCTGTGGCTTACGGTGCCGGTGTTCCTGTTATTGGCCGGAGCGGGTGTATATACGGGCGTCCTGTACATCCGCGCCCGTCGGCGGTCCCGGGGTAGCGTGATTCTCGGCGTCGGGTTCTTCCTGTGGGGCGTGCACCTGGTCGGTTTCCCGTTGGCGAGCGGTTCGCAAGTGTTAATGGCCGTGGCGTACCTGACCTCGGCGATTCTGGCGTTGCTGATCGTGGTGGGCATGGTGGTCGAGGACAACGTGAATCTGTCCGAGCACGACTACCATGCGTTGTTTGATTCTTCCGGTGACGCGATCTTTCTGCTCGACCCCCATACGCTGGGCGTTTTGCAGGCCAATCAGGCCGCGTTCCGCTTGAGTGGCCGGGACGCCGGCGAACTGATCGGTCGGCCATTTATTGACTTATGTCCCGGGTTGCTGCCGGCGCTCGCGCGTGTGGACGGGGTGGCGGCGGAGGCGGCGGTGAACGAAGCGGGCCGGGAGCTTCAGTTCCTGCGTCCCGACGGCGGCGAATTCCTGTGTGAAGGAAACGCGAGCTTGGTCCATTGTCCAAAGGGCGCCGTGCTTCTGCTCTGTGTGCACGACATCACCGCCCGTAAACGGACAGAGCAATCTCTCCGCGAGAGCACGCGTCAACTGGCCAGCACGGTGGCGGAACTGCGCGAAACTCAAAAGCAGATTGTGCAACAGGAACGGTTGCGGGCCCTGGCGCAGATGGCGAGTGGCGTCGCGCACGATTTCAACAACGTTTTGGCGAAGATTTTGGGGTTTAACGAGCTGTTGCTGGCCTGGCCGGAGAACCTCAACGACAAGGACAAGGTCAAGAAATACATCCAGATGACGAGTGCCGCGGCGCAAGAGGCCGTGAGCATCGTCAATCGCCTGCGCGAGTTCTATCGCCATCGGAAGGAGTCAGACGTTTATCAGGCCGTCGACGTCAATGAGACCGTTACCCAGGCCATCGTGTTGACCCAGCCGAAGTGGAAGGACCAGATGATGGCCAGCGGCGCGACGGTGGTGGTGGAGACCGAGCTGAAGGATGTACCACCGATCCGCGGAAGCGAGTCCGATCTGCGCGAATCGGTGATCAACCTGCTGTTCAACGCCGTCGACGCGATGCCCCAGGGAGGTACGATCACGGTGGCGACCGGCGCCGAAGATAATTCGGTGGTCATCCAGGTGCGGGACACGGGACGGGGTATGACCGAGGAAGTCCGTCAGCGCTGTTTCGAGCCGTTCTTCACCACAAAGGGAGAACGGGGCACGGGTCTCGGCCTGGCGATCGTCTACGGAATCGTACAGCGTCACGGAGGTTCGATCGATGTCCAGAGCGAACCCGGCAAGGGAACGGTCGTCGTCATTCGACTTCCGATACCGCAAGCAGAAGGCGGGGAACTGGTGACCAACAGCGCGGCGCCGGCGCGTCCGTTGCGCGTGCTGCTGGCAGAGGACGAACCCCAGGTCCGTGACATTGAGGCGGAGTATTTGCGGGGCGATGGGCACTTTGTCGAGGCTGCGGCGGATGGCCGGGAAGCCCTGGACCGGTTTGCGCAATGGGGCTATGACGTCGTGGTCGTGGATCGAGCGATGCCGGAAATGAACGGCGACCAGTTGACGGCGGCGATCAAGCAGAAGTCCCCCCAAACCCCCGTGATAATGATCACCGGGTTTGCCGACATGCCCGTGGAGGGAGCCGATGCGGCCCATCAGCCTGACCTGATTCTCCGTAAACCAATCACCCAAATGACGTTGCGACAAGCCATTGCGCGTGTCATGGCGCCAACACCTCCGCTTACCAAGCCTGGCCCGACCATGGTCCGCTTCGGATAGGTGGAACGCAAGCTGCTCCTTGGAGCGCCGAAGGACGGATGCTTCATGAGCAAGACAAAAGTTCTGATTGTGGACGACGATATTGCCGCGAGCCGGCTTCTCGCGATGGGTCTGGAGAAGACGGGTTCGTTTCAGGTCATCGTCGAGAATGTGGCGACCCGCGCTGCCTCTACCGCGCGTGAATTCAGACCCGGCGTGATTTTGCTCGATATATGCATGCCTGGCGCGGATGGCGGTGATGTCGCGTTTCGCATTCACAGCGATCCAACATTACGATCAACGCCGATCGTTTTCCTGACGTCTCTGGTTTCCGGACAGGAAGCCACGGCTCAATCGGTGTTGCGCGGGGGCTACGAGTTTCTTGCGAAGCCCGCGAGTATCACGAAAGTGGTGGAGTGCATTGATCGGCATGTCCCGCGAGTGGGCGAGACCGCCACGAACGCGTCGTTGGCGTAACGCCCCATGGCCGGCGGGGCTCGGATTTCGATGGCAAGAATGTTCAGGATTGTACGCGGAGGCGGCGCACCCGCATTGCGCGATTTTGCGACAAAGCTGAGGTTTCGAGGCGGAGGGCATCCCCGTTGCTTGGTTAACGGCCACATGGGTTGCCATTGGAACCACGGCGGCCTCAGTAAGTTGGGCGGAGGAGATGCGTGGGGCTGTGGGGAGTCCAGCGGAAGGAAATTACAACGATGGGTTTGATCACTGACAGGTCGATTCGCGGGAAGCTGATGTGGATCAGCATGCTCACCAGCACGGTGGCCGTGATTCTGGCGTGCTTTGCATTTGGGCTGTACGAGATGATCAACTATCGCCACCAAATGAGCCGCGACCTGTCGGTGCTCACGGAAATGATCGAGGAAGAACAGGCCGCGGGGCGCGACCTTTCCGATGCCGAGGTGGTCAAGGAAGTGAACTCCTGGGCGGGCAAGCAGCATTCCATCGCCCTTGCGTGCGTGTACAGCAAGGATGGCAAGCTGGTGATCAAGTACGCCCGCGACGATGTCAAACCACAGCGCGAAGTACCCGAGTTGTTGGGAGACGACATTGACCGCATCGAAGGCGGTCACCTGGTGGTGTATCAGCCGATTCTTCTGCAAGGAAAGAAGGCGGGCACCGTGTTCATTCGTGCCGATTTTCGCTGGCTCACGGACCGCTTCGTGGAAGAATTGCGGATTGTCGCAATCATCTTGCTGCTCTCGTGGCTGGTGTCGCTGCTGCTCTCCTCCCGCTTGCAACGGTTCATCTCAGGGCCGATCCTGGATCTCGTCCGGTCGGCGCGAACAGTTTCCGACACGCGCGATTACTCGGTGCGCGCCGTCAAATCCTCCGGCGATGAAATCGGTTTGTTGGCCGAAGAGTTCAACGAGATGCTCCAGCAAATCGAGCAGCAGGACGAAGCGTTGCGGAGCGCGAAGGAAAAGGCGGAGTCCGCCACCCACGCCAAGAGCGAGTTCCTGGCGAACATGAGCCNNATGAGATTCGCACGCCGATGAACGGTATCATCGGGATGGCCGATCTGGCGTTGGACACCCAGCTGTCACCCGATCAGCGGGAATACCTCAATACCGTCAAGCTCTCCGCGGACACGTTGCTCCAGTTGATCAATGATATCCTGGACTTCTCCAAAATCGAGGCCGGCAAGCTCGATCTCGATCCCATTGACTTCCGTTTGCGCGACAATCTGGGGGACACGCTCAAGACCCTGGCGATTCGCGCTCACCAGAAAGGCCTCGAGTTGGCGGCGCGCGTTCTCCCGGACGTACCGGACGAACTGGTCGGCGACCCGGTCCGCCTGCGTCAAATCATCGTCAATCTCATCGGCAACGCGATCAAATTTACCGAACGGGGTGAGGTCGTTATCCAGGTCGCAGTCGATGGACAGCCGCAAGGAGACAATCTCTGCCTGCATTTTGCCGTCAGCGATACGGGCATTGGCATACCCGAGGACAAGCAGGGTGTGATCTTCGAAGCGTTCGCGCAAGCCGACGGTTCGACCACGCGCAAGTACGGCGGCACCGGTCTGGGTCTGGCCATCTCCTCTCAGTTGGTCAAGATGATGGGCGGCAGGATCTGGGTGGAAAGCGAAGTGGGTAAGGGCAGCACGTTTCATTTCACGGCGCAGATGAGCCTCTCGAAGAATCTTGCGCCGAAGTTGCCCACGCAACAGGCCGACCTGGAAGGTCTCCCGGTGTTGGTGGTTGACGATAATGCCACCAATCGTCGCATATCGGAAGAGATCCTGCGCCACTGGCACGCGAAGCCGGTGATCACCAGTAGCGCGGCAGCCGCATTTACGGGAATGAAGAAGGCCCACGCTCGTGGAGAACCATTCCAGGTGGTCTTGTTGGATTGCCTGATGCCCGAGACGGACGGGTTCGGTCTGGCCGAACGGATTCGCCAGGACCCGGACCTGGCTTCAACGAAGTTGATCATGGTGTCCTCGACGGGCCGGGCCAGCGTTGCTTCGCGATGCCGGGAAATGGGACTGGCGGGTTACCTGACCAAGCCGGTCAAGCAATCGGAACTTTTCGATGCCATCGCGACAGCGGTGGGGAACCAGGGCGAGCCGGTTGCACAACCGGCGGCAGCCAGCCCATCCGAGGCGGGTGCATCTCGCAAGTTGCGAGTGCTGCTGGCGGAGGACAACCCTGTCAACCAGCGGTTGGTCGCCAAGTTGATGGAAAAACACGGGCACACACTGGTGGCGGTCAACAACGGCGTCGAAGCCCTCGGCGCGTTGGAGCGGGAAACGTTTGACGTGGTCCTCATGGACGTGCAGATGCCTGAGATGGGCGGGTTCGAGGCCACGGCCCGCATTCGCGACCGCGAGAAGTCAACCGGCCAACACGTTCCGGTGATTGCGATGACCGCCCACGCGTTGAAGGGGGACCGTGAGCGATGCCTGGAAGCCGGGATGGACGCCTACGTGTCGAAACCCATACAGGCCACGGTGTTGTTTGAGACGATCGACAGCGTGGTGCCAAACCCGTCGCTGGTGGCCAGCGTGCCAGAAAAACTTCCCGAGGATGACGCAGCGCCCGCGGCGAGCGTCAAGGTCTTCGATTACGAGGCGGCCCTGGCCATGCTCGACGGTGACACAGAACTTTTCAGCGAACTGGCGGGATTGTTCACGACCGAGTCGGTCCAGTTACTCAACCAGATTCACGAGTCCATTGCCGGGCGTGACGCAAAACTTTTGGAAAGGTCGGCGCACTCGTTGAAAGGGTCAGCCGCCGCCTTTAGCGCCGGGCCCTCGCGAGCCGTTGCCCAACGCCTGGAGGGCATGGGGGCCCGTGGCGAGTTCGGCGGGGCCGACGTTGTCGCCGCCGAATTGCGGGAGGAAGTCACGCGACTGACAAAGGCGCTTTCTAAGTATCGGAAAGAGGGTGCGGTGTGCGAATCCTGATTGCCGAAGACGACGTGGTGTCGCGCCATCTGTTGGAGACCACCCTCACCAAATGGGGTTACGAGGTCATCAGCACCACGGATGGGATACAGGCCTTCGACGCGCTGAGCCAGCCCGACGCGCCGTCGTTGGCGGTCCTGGACTGGATGATGCCGGGCATGGATGGCGCGGAAGTGTGCCATCGGGCACGGAGCCTGGGAACAGACCGGCTGCTGTACATCATTCTGCTCACCGCCAAGGGCCGCAAGGAAGACATTGTCCAGGGACTTACGGCGGGAGCGGACGATTATATTATCAAGCCGTTCGATCGCTCGGAATTGAAGGCCCGGATCAATGTCGGCGAACGCATTCTCCGTCTGCAAGCGGAACTGGCCGCCCGCGTCAAAGAGCTGGAACTCGCGCTGGCCAATGTCAAACTGTTGCAGGGATTGTTGCCCATCTGTTGCTACTGCAAAAAAATCCGCAACGACCAGAACTACTGGCAGCAGGTGGACACCTACATTGCCGACCACTCGGAAGCGCAGTTCACCCACGGGATCTGTCCGGAATGCCGCGAGAAAATCGTGAGACCGGAGTTGGAACGGCTGAAAGTCAACGAGCCCGCCGTTCCCAACTGACCGCCATCGTCAGCGGCGGCGGCGATGGCGTGAGCGAGGATGCAGCAACGCCACTCGGTGGGAGAGGGCGAGGGCCCCTCGCAGCTCGGGACAAGCCCCTCGTCGAATTCGGGATAAGCGGAAAGCGGAAAGACCGAGGCCGAGGCCGAGGAGGAGAAGAGAGGACGGCTCGGGAATCTCGATGGCAAGATAATCCGCCGCGGACAGTCCCGATGCGAATAGAGACATGTTCCCCGCAGGATCGATTTCGAGAATCGACTCGGACAGGTGGTCTGCGACAAACAGGTCGCCGCTGCTGTCGAAAGCGAGACCAATTGGTCCCTGAAGGTACTGCGCCAACCCGTTCGTGGAGTACGAGGCGAAGGTCGAGCCTATGCCGCTCGCATTGAACTTCTCGATGGTGTTGTTGCCGTAGTTCGCGACGTAGAGGTTGCCACTGCTGTCAAACGCCAAGGCTTGAGGATTATCCAAACCCGAAGTGGCAAAAACCGTTCCGGTTCCGCTTGGGGTGAATTTTAGAATCGTGTTGCTATAATTCGCCACGTAGAGATTGCCGCTACTGTCGAAAGCCAGACCGAAAGGGCTATCCAAGCCGGAGGTAGCGGTGGCGAAAACCGATCCGGTTCCACTTGAGTTGAATTCCTCTACGGTGTTGTTGCCTGCGTTTGCGACGTACAGATTGCCATTCTCGTCGAAAGCAAGATCTGCAGGATAGCTCAAGCCTGAAGTGGTAAAAACCGACCCGGTGCCGCTCGAGCTGAACTTCTCAATCGAGGGGCTACCTTGGAGGCCGCCGCCTGTGTTAGCGACATACAGATTACCACTGCCGTCGAACGCAAGCCCAGCTGGGTAGTTAAGGCCGTTCGCGGCAGTAGCGAACGTGGATTGTATTCCGGTTGAATTGAAATTCAGGATGGAGTCCACGTTGTAGGTCGACAAAAATACTGTGTCCGCGTAGCTGGATATGTGCTGCGACCACACGCTAAAAAACAAGACACATCCTAGCGAGGTGTTTTTGAACATTCCCTTCATACGTACCCGACCTCTGCCGAGAAGTATACCATCATTAGATGGCGCATGGCAAGTCACATTCTTCTCGATTCTTGGTCGCCGATAGTTCTCATAATCAACTCTGGCTGCTATGGGATATGGATTCATTTCAGCGCTCCTTTTGCCTCGATGTCGACGATCTCCCCGTCCCTGCTCATGTGTGCCGGGCCCAAGAATCTTGGCTGTAAAGTTCGATATTTGTTTCCGTCGCTCAGTATGTGATGGCTCCGATGGTCTTGTTTATCAAGGGGGTCAACGCTTGACTCTTGACAGTTCACGAAGTTGTTCCAATCGATCGTGGAGGGAGCGGTTGCTGTGAGCGGCGATTTCCAATCGTTTGACGACCTGACGCACGCCGCTGCCGTCGCGATAGCCGCACTCCCGCGCCACGTCGACGCCGCGTTCACCTCCCAGGGACACGCGCGCCCAAATCTTGATTCGGTCATCGGTCTCCCCCGCCATCAGTTCGTGTACCCGTTCGCGGATCTGTGCTGCGTCTTCGGTGGCGCTCCAGCGCACTTCCTCCGGACCGCCTTTCTCGTCGATTAGTCGCCGCACCTTGTCATACAGCCGTTCTCCGCCCAGTACCAACCCCCGCTGCAATCGGTCCCAAGGATTGCGCACGGGTTGGCCGAACGCGCGCGCGATCGCCTGGCGATATTCGGCCTGCGCCGCTCGCAGACTTCGTCCCCAATAGGCCAGCCAGTCCAAGCACAACCAAGACGGAGGCGAGCGGCGCAGGCCGGCGTAGTCCCCATGGCTGCTCCACGGGTAGTGCCTCAACTCCTCCGCCCGTTCGGGGGGAATCGACCGTCCCCGCTGCCGCGGGCGCACTGGATTCAGGTGCACATATTCCACCAGCCAGCGCGCGTACTCGTCGGCGTCAACCAATTGGGCCTTGAATCGCCCTTGGAACAGGTGCCCCTGGCGCCGATGACGCGCGTTGAACCGTGCGGTGTACGTGGTCTGCAACCAACCCATCGCCCGACTCAGATTGGCGCGGGGTGTACCTACCAGTAGATGATAATGATTGGGCATCAGGCAGTAGGCGTGAACCCGCAGCCCGAACTGCGGGACGGCTTCGGCGAGCGTGTCAACAAACCGCCGTCGATCCTCGTCATCGCGGAAGACGTCCCGTCGCTCATTGCCGCGGGCCATCACGTGATAGACCGCTCCCGCAAACTCCACACGAATTGGACGCGCCATGTCCCGCATCTTGTCCAAACCAACCTTAAATGTCAAGAGTCAAGCGTTGACCCCCATTCTGTCCGCAGCATTCAAATTCGCAACGACCAGAATTACTGGCAGCAGGTGGACACCTACATTTCCGACCACTCGGAGGCGCAGTTCACCCACGGCATCTGTCCGGAATGCCGCGAGAAAATCATGAGACCGGAGTTGGAACGGCTGAAAGTCAACGAGCCCGCCATTCCCATCTAACGGGCTTCAGCGTCGGTTTCGGAGGAAACTGGCGATCAATTCTTCTGGCGAGCACGTCGCCGTGCCGACCTTGCCGACCACCACACCCGCGGCGTGATTCGACATTTCCGCCGCGTCCACCGCATCAGCCTTCACCGCCAGCGCCAGCACCAGGGTGGCAATTACCGTATCGCCGGCGCCGGACACATCAAACACTTCCTGCGCGACGGTGGGAATGTGATGCGGTTTCTTATCAGGCCGAAACAGGCACATGCCATCTTCGCCGAGCGTGACCAGAAGGTTGCGGGGTTTCCACATCCGCAAGAGCGTTTGTCCCACGCGCAGGAGGGCTTCGTCGCGCAGGATGTCTTCCGCAGGTTCGACATGTGGCAGTCCGGCCGCGGCAAACGCCTCGGAGCGATTGGGTGTAACCGCCGTCAAGCCGGAGTAGCGGAGTCGGCTGCGAGAATTCGGGTCCGCCGCCGTGACCTTGCGTGCCTGGTGGGCCAGCCGTTGCATGGCATTGAGCAGCCTCTGGGACAAGAGGCCCTTGGCATAATCCTCGAAGATCACGGCGGAAACGCTCTCCAGGCGTGACTCAAAGTTTTCCAACACCTTGCGCTCGATCTGGGGGGGCAGGTCGGCGCACTTTTCCCGGTCGAAACGCACGACCTGCTGGCCGTGCGCGACAATGCGGGTCTTGAGGGTTGTCGGACGGTTGGGGTCAACGATCAATCCATCCGTGTTCACACCCTGCTGATCGAGCAATTCCCGCAGATCTTCGCCGGTGTTATCGTCTCCCAATACGCCGAGGATGAAGACCGACGAGCCCAAAGCACGGAGGTTGCGTGCGACATTGGCGGCGCCGCCGGGGAAGAGTGATTCACGGTTGATTTCGACGACGGGCACGGGCGCCTCGGGCGAGATCCGTGACACTTTCCCCCAGAGAAAGCGATCGAGCATGACATCGCCGACGACGAGGATGCGTTGTCGCGGGAAATCGGCGAGGATATGGTGCAGGCGCTTAGCGTTCATTTGATTTGAGTTGTTCGATTGTGGCCGCGGCCCAGAGCGGCACGAGCAATTCGTGGTGGCCGATGATGTAGTAACCGTGGCCGCCCTTGTGCGTGGGGCGGCGGACGATGTTCTCCGCGGAACGATATTGATGGATCATATCGAACGTGACGGTGGTGAAATTCTCCACTTTGTGGCCGAGGTTGCGGGCGATGGTGAGCGCTTTCAGGAACAATTCAGGCATGATGACCGCCGAGCCGATGTTGAAGACGACACCACCTTCGAGTTGAGCGACCACGGACGCGAACTTCTGAAAATCGAGATAGGTGGCCTCGCCCAGCACACCGCCATCGGTGGTGGGGTGCTGATGGATGATGTCGGTGCCGATGGCGATATGGACGGTGACCGGAATCTTGCCGATAACGCCTTGATGCAAGATGCTCAACTCGCGGTTGCGGAATTGACCGGTGACGATGGCTTCACCGAGCGCGCGGCCGGCCCCAACCCCCTGTTTCACACCGTCGGCCAGTGCCTGGTTCATGAGGCGACCGGTCTCGTCGATCATTCCAAAACTGCCATCATCGAGCCCGCGCTGGACGTCTTCGCTGGTCTCGCCGATGTAGGCCAACTCGAAGTCGTGGATGGCGCCCGCGCCGTTGAACGCGATCGCGGAGATGACACCGCGCTTCATGAGATCGAGGAAAATCGGGTTCAGGCCGCACTTGATGGTGTGCGCGCCCATCATCACCACGACCGGCCGGCGATTGCGGACCGCGGAGACGGTGGCGTCAACGACCGCGCGGAAATCGTTGCCGGCGAGGATGCGCGGAAGTGACTCGAAGAATTGGGCGAAGCTGCCGCCGGGCTTCCAGGCGCTCGCCAGCTCGTTGAGATGAACTTTGTTGGGCCGCTCACGAATCGGGTACGTGCGCACGCGGTCAAAATGAAGCGGGGGAAATTCCATATCAGGGGGCGGGCTCGGAAGAGCCAGCATTCGATGCCATCGGTGACGCGAAATTGGATGCGCTGCCATTCTTACTGGCTGTGGCGGAGGGGACGCGGCCGGTGATGACGCTGAAGAGGACCAGTTTCGCGCTGCCGAACCTCAGATCGGAGTTGACGAGCAGCGGTAAGTGGCGGGCATCGTCACTGATCCAGAACCACATGCGTCCCTTGTTGGCGGAGACGACGCTGAGGGTCGGGTTGGGCTCGACGCGCAAGGCCTGGACGTCACCGAGGGGTTTCACCCAAACCAAATTGCGTTTGTCGGGGTGGATGGTGACGTTGTAATTTGTGGTATCGGCGCTAATGGTGAAAACCTGGTCGGAATCCAGCATGAGTCTCCTCGTGCGCACGACGTAGAGCGACGAGATGACATCCTGCACCGGTTGGTCGAGCAGCACGTGGTGTTGCTTGCCGTTGATACGATTGGTGACGACGGTTTCCTTGCTGGCGTAATCGTAGTGCGACTCCGTATTGCGATGGTGTTTGCCTTCGGTACGGTCTTCGCGATATCGGCGCGAGAACAGGCCGTCGCAATCCAGCCAGCTTTCGGCGGTGCTATCGACCGGGAACAATAGTTCAATCAGCCCGCTGGTCTTGGCCTTGGCGACCAGATGATAGCAGTTATGTCCGTCAACCGGTTCGATTCCCGCCACCTCCAGTGTCGCGCGTCCGACAACGAAGGGACCCCAAAAAATCTGGTACGTGAGCTTCTCGCCCACGGCAAACGGGATGGAATCAGCGTCGTTGGCCCATGTCATGCCGGCCGACACCAGAAGAGAGACAAGAAATGCCGTAAGTTTTTTCACAACGCCACAATGAAGGCAGTATAGGAATGTATTTCGCGGGTTTCAACGAAAAAGGCCGATGGGCGACGTATGCCCCTTAGACACGACCATGGCCGGCGCATTCAAAATCTTGTGGCACGAATGGAGCGGCCACACGACCTGCTTGCGCTTTTTCATGGCCCCGCTACACTGCGGGGCCATGCGAAGAACGCGACGGTTGGTGGGGATGATCGCGCTCGCCATGGTGCTCGGGCACCGGCTGGCGTGCGCGCAGTTGTCCACCAACGACGTCACGACCGCTGCGAAAGATGCCGACACGTGCGTTCTGCGCTTGCAGGAAATTCGCGACGAGGCGGTGAAGCTGGAAGAGGCCGCTCCACCAGATCAGGTTGCTCTCGTCGATTGCGTTCACTCGCGCGTGCTGAAAGTCAAGGGGTTGCTCGAATTGACTCTCGGCGCGCAGAAGAACCTTCACAAGGCGGTCAAGTCGGACGAGGCGGAGGCAGCGGATGGTTACGCCAGCAGTGTGAAGCTGTGCTGCGCACGCGCGGAGAAGCTGCTGGTGGAGGCGGAGGGTTGTGCGACCAGCGTCACTCTCAAGACGGCGCCGACCAACGAGGCGCCCGCAGGCGTTACGAACAGCAGCATCGATATCAAGATTACGCCGAGAGCGGCGGGGCTTCCGCCGGTTCGACGCGCGGTGGTGCGCACACGGGAAACCTGCCTGCACCACGAGCAATTTGCGATGATGTTGGGGCGGGTGATGGATTTGAAGATGACGGACAAGGCGACGCCGGATGATTTCATGAAGAGGTTGGCAAAACTGGCCGTCGAACCGCTCCGCGGCTGGCAACCGGGCCAATGCGTGACGGTGGACGACGTCTATGTGGCGTGTGCGCGAGCCATGAATTTGAAAGTGAAGGACCCGCAGGACCCGTTGAGCTACGGCCAGGCGTTGCGCGACGAAGGGCTGGATGTGGACACGTTGTTGCCCGAACGCGATCCGCAGCTTGATCCGCCGTACGTGCTCGACTCCGAAGTGCGCGCGTTTCTCACCACCGGCTACGCCGCGCCGCTGCCAAGTTCACGGCGTATAGCGCCGGATTAGTAGTAGGCTTGCTACTAGGTAATCAATGATCTCACGTCCTAAGGTCTTGCGCTTCGACGAAATCACCCGCCTGCAACAAAGTCTGCGGTGAGAATCCCTGTTTGCGTCGGTATTTGAAGAGCTTAACGAGTTTCCGAGTTTTTCTGGCTAGGTAATTGTTAGTCATAGCTCCACTTCAAATTCTGAAATCAATCGCTTCCTTCTTCCAGCCCTTCGGGCAGAGGACAGTTTCGCTGGGGGTGGTGCGGGCGACGATTTGGCCGTTGCGGATGACGAGGAGGCGGGGGGCGATGCGGCGGAGGGCGTCGAATTCGGTTTCGGCATCGAGGAGGACCAGATCGGCTGGATTGCCGACGATGATGCCGTAGGTTTTGTCGGTGGCGCCGAAGGCGCGGGCGGGGTTTGTTGTAATCATGTCCCAGACTTGTGGGATTTCGGTCGCGCCGCTCATTTGGCCGTAGTGAATCCACACGAAGGCGACCTGCACGGGATCGCCGACGCCGAGCGGGTACCACGGATCCATGATCGAATCGTGGCCGATGCCGACGTTGACACCGGCCGCGAGGAGTTCTTTGACGCGCGTGTGGCCGCGGCGTTTTGGGTACGTATCGAATCGGCCTTGGAGCACGGAGTTGTCGCAAGGATTGGTGACCATGTGCAGGCCGGCGCGTTTGATGAGGCGAATGAGTTTGAACGCGTACGCATTGTCCACACTGTGCATGGAAGTCGTGTGGCTGGCGGTGACGCGTCCGCTGAGACCGCGCTTGATCGTCTCGGCGGCGAGAACCTCGGTGAAGCGCGAGTGGGGGTCATCGGTCTCGTCGATGTGCAGGTCGAGTTTTGCCTGGAATTGCTGGGCGAGGTCGCAGGCAAATTTCACGTCGGCGACACCGTCGTCGCGGGTCATTTCATGGTGGGGAATGCCGCCGACGATGTCGCAACCGAGTTCCATGGCCTGTTTCATGAGGCGCTCGCCCTTGGGGAACGCGTAGATGCCGTCCTGCGGAAACGCGACGAGTTGGAGATCCACGAGCCCCGCGAATTCCTTTTTCACTTCCAGCAGGGTTTTCACGGCGGTGAGGTCGGGATCGCACACATCAACGTGGCTGCGGATACGGGTGACGCCGTGGGCGAGTTCCCATTTCACGGCGAGCGTGGCGCGGCGTTTTACATCGTCGAATGTGAGCGTCTTTTTCCGTTCGGCCCAGATCTCGATGCCTTCGATGAGCGTGCCGGTCTGATTGAAGCGCGGCTGCCCGACAGTCAGCACGGCGTCGAGGTGAACATGGATGTCTGTGAACGGCGGGGAAACGAGCTTGCCGGCGCAGTCGATGACTTGTCGCGGACGCGTGGTGATCTTGGGAGCGATTTTGGTGATGAGTCCGTCGTTGACGGCGATGTCAACGTTCTTGTCGTGTCCGCGTATGCGCGCGTTGCGAAGAATCAGGTCCATGAGCGCCTCCGTTCGGGGCATTGTAACCCGCGAACTGGCAAGCGGAAGCCTATTTTAAGAACCGAGGGTGTCCTAATATGAATCTAGCGAGACAATGCTTCTGTGCAGGTGGTGTTCAGAGATTGTACGGCTGTCGTGGCCCATCCGCCACGTGGTTTGCGTGACCTGTCCTCTAGGTCGCTCAGGTCAATTGAAGCAATGTCTTGAATGTGATTGGCTTTGTGGCTTTAATTCTGTCTGTGGATTCCTCGACTAAGCTGCGTGCGACGCGAAATCGAACGCTGACTCTGACAGATGCGGAGCAGAGCCAGTACGCGAGGCAGCTCTTGCGGTTGCCGACTACCTTCGAGATCGAACGGTTGGCGGACAGAATTCTTTGTGCGAACGCAACGGCGATCTTTTCAGAATTGCCTCACGCGTTTGCGGATCTGTTAATTCTCGACCCGCCTTACAACCTAACCAAGAAGTTCGGCTCAGAAGGATTCAGTGAGATGAGTTTGGACGAGTACGAGGCCTGGTTCGAGTCATGGTTTACGCAAGTGCTACCGTGCTTAAAAAGGACAGGCTCGTTATACGTTTGCGGTGATTGGAGAACACCGACCACCCTACGCAGAAGCCAGAGAAGCTCATCGCCAAGCTGGTGCTAGCCAGCTCACACCCCCAAGACCTGGTGTTTGACCCCTTCCTCGGCTCTGGGACGACTGCCGCTGTCGCTCGCAAGCTAAACAGGCACTTCTTTGGAATTGAGTTAGATGAATATTATGCCTGCCTTGCCGCCAAGCGGATCGACCTAGCGAGCCGCGACAAGACAATTCAAGGCCACGCAGACGGCGTGTTTTGGGAGCGAAACACTCTGTCGCTCCAGTCGCGCAAGCAGGAGGCGAGCGAGTCCGCGCAACCTGTGTTGTTCGAGGGATGCATTCCCTACAAGACTACGAACAAACACAAACGATGAAATCCGCTCTATTCACTCCGGCAACCAGATGCGCCATCGAAGACAAGGTTCTCAAATTGCTTAACCAACAGGCGGATTTCCTTTCGGAAGCCACCGTCGAAAGCACCCGTGCGGCGGGTGACGCCATCCAATCCATCATCGAAGACCAATTCAAACAGATTCTGGGTGAGGACTGCGCGGAGTATTCGGCCAGTTTTGCGCGACGGGCCATGGCCGACGTAGCATTCAAGGACAGGTACGGGAACTACTACGTCGTGGACGTGAAGACGCACCGCGAAACCACGGCGTTTAACATGCCAAATTTGACTTCCGTGGATCGGCTGGCACGCTTCTATGAGGACGACACGAACTACTTCGTGCTGCTTGTCGTCAAGTATGCCGTCCAAGGCATACAGGTGAAGGTTAGCAAAGTGCACTTTGTGCCGATCGAACATCTCAAGTGGGATTGCCTGACCATTGGCGCATTGGGCACGGGCCAAATTCAAATCGCCAACGCGAAACACATCGAAATCGAGTCATCTACGACCCGCTGTGCTTGGATGCTCCAGTTTTGTGACGTCGTGCTCGATTTCTACCCGCGCGAAATCGCCAAGATCACCAAGCGCATTGCGCAGTTTGAGAAGGTCAAACAGTTCTGGTTGGCCAAAGCAGATGAATAGCCTGCGGGGACATTGGAAGAACGCTGCCCCCTTTCATAGAGAGATGAGAGCGGCGGCAAAAATTGTGTCGGCAAAAAGCGTTGACGGTAATGGGGTATGGTGCTATCACCAAGTGGTAATGCAAGGAGGAAGGCGTTGATATTATGAAGACTTTCGCAAGGATATTCTTGTCAGTTGCCATCATGGGGGGTGCGGTTCTGTTGTTCAATGGATGCGCGACACAGCGGAAACGCATGACACCCGTCAACGAGGAGCAGAAGAGCGCGTTTCTCAAGGGGATGGACGTGGTGGAGAAGCCCGAGTTGGAGCCGGAGTGGGCGGATTTTGTGAAGGACCATTATCCGAACTGGCGGCGCCACTACTGGGTGGACCGCGGCCAGTGGGGCAATCGCGGCTACATCGTCGGGCGACCCGCGGCGGAGGCCGAGCCGGTCGTCGAGCAGATTACGCCGTTGCCGCCGGCCGAGCCCGCAGCGCCGACCATCGTGGAGAGCGAGCCGCCGAAGGTCGAGGTGCCGGAGAAGCCGACCAAGTACGTGGTGCGCAGGGGCGATTCGCTGTGGAAGATTGCCGGCAAGGTTTATGGCAATCCGTTGAAGTGGCCGCGCATCTATCGGGCCAACAAGAACAAGATCAAGAACCCCAACAAGATCTACGTGAATCAGGTCCTGAGCATCCCGGAGAGTTAGGACGCGACGCGGGGTGTTTGGATTGCGAAGTGTGGACACATGCAGTATGTTTTCCTCGCTTGAGGGAATGACGTTTTAGCGACACATGGCAAGCGAAACTCTGCATTTCGACAATGCGCGGCAAGCGCAGTCGCTGTACGCCAGCGAGCCCAAGAACCTTCGCCTCATTGAAGACCTGCTCAATCTAAAGGTTACCGCCCGCGACGGTTGGATCAACGTCGAAGGGTCCGCCGAGGACATCGCGCGGGCGAAGTCCCTGTTTACCGAGCTTCAACAGGCCGCGGCCCACGGCACGGTGATTCGTCGGCAGGAATTCAGCCGGGCGGTCAGCGCAATCTCGAGGGGTGAGGCGCTGAAGATGCAGGAACTGCACGAAGGCCGGGTGGATGTTTCCACGCGCAAGCGGCCGATTATCCCGAAGACGCAGGGGCAGAAGCGGTACCTCGAAGCGATCCGCAAGAACGACATCGTGATCGGCATCGGGCCTGCGGGCACGGGCAAGACGTACCTGGCAATGGCGATGGCGGTGCACGCGCTGCGTAGCGACCGCGTGGGCCGGATTATTTTGTGCCGACCGGCGGTCGAGGCAGGAGAGGCGCTCGGGTTTCTGCCGGGAACGTTGGAAGAGAAGGTCAGTCCATATTTGCGTCCCTTGTACGACGCGTTGTACGACATGATGGATCCCGATGAAATCCAGCGGAATATGGAGCGGGGCGTCATTGAGATCGCGCCGCTGGCGTACATGCGCGGGCGCACGTTGAACAACGCGTTTGTGATTCTGGACGAAGCGCAGAACACGACCAGCGAGCAGATGTTGATGTTCCTGACGCGCATGGGGTTCGATTCCAGGGTGGTGATCACCGGCGACATCACACAAGTGGACCTGCCCGGGCACAAGATATCGGGCCTGATCGAAATCCAGGGCATTCTGACGGAGATTCCCGGCCTGAAAATCGTCTACTTCGACGAACACGACGTGGTCCGCCACGAACTCGTGCAGAAAATCATTTCCGCGTATTCGAAGTTCAAAGAGGAACGGGAACGCCGGCGCCAGGAATCGGCGGCGAACGGCAACGGCAAACCGCACACGGCATGATCCCCGACGGCACGGGGGGGAGCGTCGCGGTTGCCAATCGCCAGCGTCGGCTGAAAATCAACACGCATCGGCTGGCAGAGATCGCGGAACACGCCCTTGAACTGGTCGGCGACAAGCAGTTCCATCTCGGAATCGTGCTGGTCGACGATGTCGCAATCGCGAAGCTCAACGCGCGATACCACGATACGCCGGGCGCAACGGACATTTTGAGTTTTGATTACGGCGAAGAGCAAGGCGAACTGATCATTTCGGTGGAACACGCCGTCACACAAGCCAGGCGATACCACACGACGACGCCGCGAGAACTCATCTTGTACGTGGTGCACGGGATCCTCCACCTCCACGGGTACAACGACCTCACACGGCCTCAGCGCCGACGGATGCGCGCAGCGGAGCGGCTGCTGGTGTCGCAATTACGCAGGCAATTTGAGTTGAAGGGCTTGATTTCATAGCAAATTGACAGGCGGTTGTGGCTGCGGAGGCCATTTGTTTGTGAAGCTTCATATGACTTTCACTTGCCATTATGGGGCGACTTGTGTATAGTTACAACAGGTGTTGCGCGTGAGTGAGGGCAACAAAGCGCCACGATGCGCACGGGAAAGGGAATTGATATGAGAAGAGCACTGGCCTACCAAGTCGTAGGCTGCATGGCTTTGTTGGTGGCTTGCGGCATTACGGCGGTTTCTTCCGCCCAAACAACCAGAACAGTCCGTGTCGTTGAGTACAACATCCAGGCAGACACTACTTACACCACTCCGACGTGTGGTCTGATCGTTCCCTTCACTGGCACCGGCGGAAGTTTCACGACCAGTTGTAGCGGAACCACGACGAATGGCGGTGTGCTGGAAGGGATTGGAGAAGAGATCATAAACGGCGATCCGGCCCAGCCGATCGACATTCTCGCATTGAATGAGACGACCAGTAACACGACCACCGTCCAACCGATCATAAACGCGTTGAATGCCTTCTACTTGTACTATAATAATTTATGCTATACGAACCAGCCCGCCGGCTATGCGATGAGCACCTATCAGGCAACGGAAAGCGGCGGCAGCCCCAGCGGTGGGAATGGGCCCAACGCCTTGGTATACAACACCAACACGTTGCAACTAATCGCCTCCGTCCCGGTGGATCCGCCCGGCGGCACAAGCCAACTGGGGTCCAGCAGTGGCGAGTATCGCGAGGCGATGCGGTACGAGTTCGCGCCGGCCGGTGTAACGGCAGGAACGAATAATGAGTTTTATATCTATGTGAGCCACTACAAAGCGAGTGCCGGCAGCAACAACGACAAAGCTCGCTTGGGCGAGGCCACGATCATCCGTAGTAACGTATATGTCAACTTGCCCGCCAACGCCCGGGTCCTCTATATGGGCGATTTCAATGTCGACGATAACAGTGGCGAAGCCGGCTACCAGACTCTCTGCTCGAACAGCGTAATAAACGTCGCCAATGCTCCACAGGGCCAGGCAGTCGATCCGCTCAACATTCTGTGGAGCCCGTACACATCCGCGTCAAGCGCGGTCAACTGGAGCGTGAGCACGACCAGCACGCAGATCTTGTTCATGTTAAGCGAGAAGGCCACGGCCCGCGACTACCGGGACGATTTTCAGATCATGACGAGCAACGTTTATTATGATGTGGTCGGCGGCCTTCAGTACGTTCCAGGCTCGTATCACGTGTTCGCCAACAACGGCTCGTTCACTTACGGATCCACCGTGAACACCAGTGGCAATACCGCGCTGAACGATCTGGACCCGGCCCTGACGAATCATACTGGTCTTACTGCGGCCGTGCTGTTGGAGGACCTCACCGGTGCCAGCGATCACCTGCCGACGGTGGCGGATTATACCATCCCCATCGGCGCGACTACGCTTGCGGCCAGTTTCACGAACAATCCCGCCAGCGGGCCGGCGCCATTGACCGTGCACTTTTACGATACCTCGACCGGCTCGCCCACGAGTTGGAGCTGGACGTTTGGTGATACCGGCACGTCAACGTCGCAGAGCCCGAGCCATACGTACAACTATCCGGGTTCTTACGCGGTGACGCAGATTGTGGCCAACGCGAGCGGAACCAGCACCAATCACGGTACGATCACGGTGTCCTGCCCTACGATCACATTGTCACCAGCCGCCGGCGCGTTGTCGGCCGGAACGGTGGGCACGGCGTACAGCCAGACGATCACGGCCAGCGGTGGGACTGCGTCGTACACCTACACCGTAACGTCGGGGTCGTTGACGGGCTCGGGCCTGACTTTGTCATCGGCGGGCACACTCTCCGGTACGCCCACGGCGGCGAATTCGTACAGCTTTACGGTCTCAGCGGTGGATGCCAACAGCTGCACGGGCGCCGCGGCCTACACGCTGAACGTGGTTTGTCCGACGATCACATTGTCACCGTCGACGTTGCCGGGGGGGACGGTGGGCACGGCGTACAGCCAGACGATCACGGCCAGCGGTGGAACTGCGCCGTACACCTACACCGTAACGTCGGGCACGCAGCCCACGGGCCTGACTTTGTCATCGGCGGGCACGCTCTCCGGTACGCTCACGGCGGCAGGCGGGTTCAGCTTTACAGTCTCGGCGGTGGACGCCAACAGCTGCACGGGCAGTCAGGCGTACAGCGTGACGGTGCAGACGCAATTCTCGTCGTGGCAGTCGTCCTACGGCCTCAGTGGCACGTTAAGTGGCGGGGACGCCTCCTACACGGGCGACGGCATGAGCAACACCAACAAGTTCCTGGCGGGTTTCAACCCCACGAACGCGGCGGCGTACCTGCACATCATCAGTATCGTGGAGCAGTCGGTGGCGGGGATTAACAACGTCGTGGTGACGTATCTTGGCGCCAACGGGGACGACAGCTATACGCCGGGGATTCTGTTACGGACGAACGTGTTGGATTATACAACCGGCGACGCCAACGGCAACTACACGAACGGCGGGTGGCAGGACACAGGCCAGACCAACGTTCTCGGTGGCGGCAACGGCTCCGGCACGGTCACCAACATGACGGATACAATCTTGAGTATCCCGACCAACCTGTACTACCGCGTGCGCGTGTTGTTGCCATAATACCGCACGGGAATAGATCACCGCTCAACGTGCCACGCTAAACGTTCAATGCCCAAGTTGGGTAAAAGCGGGAAGCGGAAGGGCGAGCCACAGATGCTACACGGATCGGCACGGATAAGGCGCGATCATCTCCATGATATACCGCTAAGCGATATATGATGAGCAGCGTACGCGTCGAGGGACGCGAGTCGAACGATGTGCAGCGAGACAGGCGCTGTGGAGCGGTTGGGGACGGCGTTCGTTGGCGGGATTGGTAAATGGTGAGGCCCTCAGTCCCCAGGGACGGCGGGATAACCGCCTGAGGCGGGCAAGCCTACACGACAGGGATGCCGCGAATACGGCAGTCGCGGCGTCTCGCGGACCCGGCTCCCGCGCTACAATCCGGACGGTTGAGGGTTGTACCACGACGGCAAGCGGGACGCTCGCGCTACCAGTGGGGAGATCGCGTTGACAGTGTTGCGGGGGGCGTTTACGATAACATGCCCATGAGCGAGTTGTGGAAAGATCTGCGGAATTCTTTTTTTGCCGGGTTGCTGGTCGTCGTGCCGGTCGCGGCGTCCCTGCTGATTCTGCTCGGGGTATTCACGTGGGTGACGGATTTCATGCTGCCGGATGCGTTACGCCAGCAGATGCTGACGCCGTTGTACCGGATCATCGCGCTGGTGGTGTTCATCGGGTTCACGATGGGAGTGGGATGGATCACGCGTCACGTGATGGGGCGGCGGATGGTGTCGGCGACGGAAACGATGATTGGGCAGGTGCCGCTGTTGAACAAGACGTACGGGTTCATGAAGGAGATCAGCCAGACGCTGCTCTCGGGGCGGAAGACGATGTTCCAACGGGTGGTGTTGGTGGAATTTCCCCGGCTTGGGGTGTATTCGGTTGGGTTTGTGACGAACGAAGTGGAAGGCGAAGCGCAAGTGAAGACCGGCGAGACGGTGATCAATGTGTTTGTGCCGACCACGCCCAATCCGACGAGTGGCTTTCTGATTCTTGTGCCGCGCGGACAATTGGTGGATCTCAGCATGAGCGTGACCGAGGGAATGAAGATGGTCATTTCGGGCGGTACGGTCATGCCTTCGTACACACCGGGGACGCAGCAGACGTTGAAGCTGAGACAGCCGTAGCATCGCATGGACACCGAGCGCGCCGAGGGGATCGTTTTGCGCCGACAGTCGGTGACGGAATCCAGTCTGATCGTGACGTGGTACACGCGCGAATTTGGCAAGCTGAAGACGCTGGCCAAAGGTGCGCGACGGATCAAGGGGCCGTTTCAGGGCAAGATCGACCTGTTTTATCGCGATGAGATTGTGTTTTTGCGCAGCAAGCGCAGCGATTTACATTTGTTGCACGACTGTTTCCTCGAAGAAGCCCACGCCCGGCTGCGCAAATCGGTCGAATCGTTGGCAGCGGCGTCGTATGTGTCTGATTTGGTGGATCTTGCGACGGAGGGCGAAGATCCGAATGAGAGTATTTACGAGCTGCTGGCAACGGTTCTGGAGACGTTGGAGGTTCACCACGACGGCGTTTTGCTGATCTGGTTCGAGCTTCGATTGCTAGCAGCGGCTGGCTGGAAGCCGAACTGGGAGGCGAAAACGGGGGTGGGGCGCGTATTACAGTCGATTGCGGGAGCATCTTTGGAAGGTGTTGGGCGGGTGAGGCTTAGCGGGGAGCAAGTGGTGGCTGGTCAGGAAGCCTTATGGCAGTTTTGGGATGCGCATGTGGGTCGCGCACCACGAACACGAGGGTTTCTGCTAGGAAAAACGCATATTGACGCAGGTTAATCGTTTCGATACGACTGGCGCGTACCGGTGAGCGGCCATCTTGGTGCGTGAGACGGCTGAAAAAGGCAAGGTGGAAGCAAATTCCCAATGAAGTGAGCATGAAAAACGCTTGTCATGAAGCAGGCGCGCGTAGCGAGCCAACCAAACGAGAATCCAACGAGGAGTAAATGACGCCATGGCCAACCAAGTAGTAGAATTCCCAGCCCACGAACGGCCCCAGACAGAGGTCAATACCGTCCAGATGATCGGTATCGCGGTCGTCATCACGCTCACGGTGTTCGGCATCGCGTTCGTCGTTGGCGGGTTCCCCAAAGACTTGTTTATGGGCTTGGAGAAGATTCTCTATGACCGGGTTTTCTTCCAAAGCCTGATTACGTTTGTGTGGGCGCTGTCCATCGCCAACGTTGTGCTGAAAATGGTGCGTCTGAACAAAGAGAAGGCTGCCATTGCGGGAAGCGGCCTGCCGGAGAATTTCAATCTGAAGGACAAGGAAGCGATGATCAGCGTTTACGAGCGCATCCGGTCGCGGCCCGACATTGCCGAGAGCCTCACCTTGACCCGAATCGCGCGTGTGTTGGCGATGTGGATTAACACCGGTAACTTTGATCGCACGGCACAATACGCGCGCGAGCAAGCCGACCTCGATGCGGCGGAGTCCGATTCCACGTTCCGTCGCAACCGGTTGTTCATTTGGGCAATGCCGTTGCTTGGTTTTGTGGGCACGGTATACGGCGTGGCCAACGGCATCAGCCATTTCGCGGCATTTTTGCACCAAGCCAACGTGAACATGGATCAGATTAAGGCGGCGATCGGGGACATTACCACTGGTCTGGCGGTTGCCTTCATGTGCACACTGCTCGGTCTGTTTGCCGCTGGATTAGCGGCATTTCCGGCCTTGATGGCCGAGCGCAAGGAGGAGGAGGTCCTTGGCGAGATCGAGGAACTAATCGAGGATCAATTGCTTTCACGCATGCCGTTAACAGAAGGGCCACAGCAATTTTCGCTGGATGAGATGGTCAATGCCATTCGCCAGGGGATGGAGGGGTTGCAGACCCAATCCAAGTTCCCCATCGATGAACTGGCCCAGGCCATTGATGCGGGGTTCCGGCGGTTGCCGAACCCGGATCGGTATGAAGAAGTGTTTTCCCGCGCGATTTCGAAGGCGGGGGATTTGATCAACCAGAAGTACGACGAGTTCGCCCAGAATTACGAGCGGCGCGTCGGCGATCTGGGGTCGCAACTCGGCGGGAAACTCGAAGGCGTGGCCAACCATTTCAACAACGGCGCGCAGCGGATCGTGTCCGAGCTGACCAAGACGCAGGAACGCAACCTGGAGATTTACTCCAAGAACGAGCAAAAGCTGGCGGAGAAGTTTGAGGAATTGACGGAACAACTGACCACCATGGCCAAGGAGCAATCCGAGCAGTTTGGCGAAGCCCACGAGAAATACGTCGAGGCCATTCAGGAACTGGACAAGAAGGAAATCGCGCGGTTTGAGAAAATGGTGCAGGAGTTCAGCCAGCTTTCGACGCGGCTGGCCGACTCGTTCCGCCAAGCGGTTTCGACGCTGGAGAACGCGTCCACGCGGTACAGCGAGCGGATCCAGCAATCGGTCGAATCATTGAACGAACAGCTCGAGAAGGTCACGCAGTTGGGCGCGGAGATTGACAAGGTGCTGCACACAACGCAGGCGATGGAGACGACGTTGCGGCAGATGGGTAGTTCCGATGAATTTCGCCAGACACTGGCCAATCTTCGCAACCACCTGAACATCAGCGATGAGTTACTCAAGCAACTATCGCGTCCACGCAAGGTGGTCTTCCAGGAAGCCCGCGGTGACGACAATCTGTAGGACGCGGGCTCGGAGCGCATGACTCGGTAAGCCGAAGCGGCAACCTTATGACGCGGCGGAAAGCATACGAGAAAATCGACATCAACGTGGAACCGTTCCTGTCGATCATGGCGATCGTGCTGAAGTTAATCACCCTGATTTTGGTGGTCATCGTGATGCGCATCGCCATGAATCCCCATGCCAAGCGGATTCCCACCTTCCCCGGATTATACTCCGGGCACGGTAATGAAATGAATCCCAAGGTTCCTTCGTACATCGATTGCCATCCGGATGGGCTGACGTTGTATTCCAGCGACATACCGTCCGGTGCGCAGGTAAGCTGGGACGATTTGCAGCGGCCGGATAACGCCGTGAACCAACTTCTCGATAAAGTGCAGCAGCACAAGGACGACGAGTATATCGTCGTGATGGTGCGACCCTCGTCGGTGAAGTTTTACCGCACGGTACGCAATCTGATCGAGAAACGTCCGATCGACGTGGGCTACGATGCGATTGACGCCGATTTTAAGGTCGACTGGGACGCAGCAGAGAAGGCGTTAGCCATTTCCCCGGACTGACAACATGGCGCGGCGAAGAATACGGAAGGGCCCGCCGGAGATGCTGATCGTGTCGTTCTGCGACATTGTGACGATCACGACAGCGGCACTCTTCTTTTGCTTGTTGGTCACAGTCCAAGAGGCCGTCAAAATTCCCGTATTCAGGCCAACGCCCCGCGCAAAAATCACCTCCAAACAGGGCATATTCTTCGAATGTCGGACGAATCAATTGTTTTACGTGGACTATGCCGGGCTGGACGATCAGGTGGAGCAACTGATGTCGACCTTGAATCCCGGGGTTCGCGGTGGAGACATCGAGTCGTTTTTGAAAGCGATTCAGGGAAAGGAAGTTGGGAATGAATATTACAAGGTTGACCCGCGATATCTCTTGGTAGGGAAAGTGGGCTTGGAAGCGCGCCCCGGCGTTCCGGGGGAGACAATGGAAGAAATGCAGTACCCGAACAGCAAGTTTCAGGCGATTTTGTCCCAGTTGGTTAAGTCCAACCAGTACATTGCTTTTTTGGTCAGAGATGATAGCTTCACCATATTTCGCAAGGCACGGCAGGTTGCCGACGCAGCCGGGTTCGACACGGGCTGGGAACTGCTCGGGATCGATGAACCAATCAAATTTGGGGAGGGTGGCACCGCGATAGCCACCCAATAGGGATCGTTTATGACTGGGACCACAAACGGCAAAGGGAAGGGGAGAAGGACAAAGGCCAACGTAATTGTCTGGATTCTGCTGGTCGTATTGGTTCTGACAGCAGGGGTTTTGGCCCTCAACGTGACGCAGCGATTTCGCCGCGTCGTCCAAGAGACGAACCAGGTGCGCACGGTCGTTCAAGAAGCCGTCAAGCGCCAGGAAATGATCGTCAAGACACCCGCCCGCAAGGAGTTTTCTGCGGCATTTCTCCAAATGGCTTTCGGTGATAACCCGCAGCTCTTGGAGCAGATCAAAGAGTCTCTTGGCAAGGCGCTCGGAGAGAATCCAACGCTCGCGCAAGGTGACGTCGCCATGATGCTGGTGACCTACCGCGCGGAGGGCGAGCTGCGCGACGTGGCGATCCATATTTTCGGCAATCTGGTGCCCGAGAAGCTGCCGGCATTCAGCTCCGAAGGCTATTGGAAATCGCAACTCCCCGACAGCTTCTACAAGGTGGGCCAATCGATGTTGGCTACCTTGGGGCGGGAAGTCGTGATTCTGGCCAGCCCGGAGGCCGAAAAGCGTCAACGGGACCTTCTGGAAGCGGTCCTGAATAACCGATACGACACGGTCCAGAATTACCTCCACGAACCGGTTTCGTTTATTGCGGTCATTCCCGAGCCGGGGTTGTTGTTCACGGATCGTTTTCGGCCTTACATGGTGGCCGCGTTGATCAAAGGAAAGATTTCGCTCGATGAAGGGCGCGCGGAAATGGTCGCGTTGAGCATGGATCCTCAAAAAGCCCAGCAGCTGGCGCAATTGCTGTCCGACATGCGCATGATGGCCGTGGGCATCGCTCGCGTTAGATACGGCAGCTCGATAGCCGAATCGGCTCTCGAACAGTTGTCCCGCGCACAGATTGTCGCGGACGGACCCGCCGTCAAAATGAGCGTCGTGCTGCCGTCTGACGTGCTCGAACGGGGATTGCCCCGAATCATCCGCGCGTTGGCCAAGGGAGTCGGGCGTATACAACGTGGCCCGGGTTACCCCAGCTAGGGCGTGGATCCTCGGCTCTGTGGGCCCGCGAGGAACATGACAACACAACGAGTCAAACTGGGAGTGCTCGGAATGGTAAGCCTGCTCGCGCTGTCCTGGCCTTCGCGCGGTCAACTGGCGCTGCCAACTCCCGCCGATCCCAAACTCAAGGCCGCATATCAACACCTTCATTTTGACCGTCTGTACCCGGCGGAAGCCGTGTCCTTTATTCAAGGCAAGTTGCAGAACGCGCCCCACGCCGTGGATGTTCTCGCCGATTTGGCGTCCGATCAGCGCCCGGATGTGCGCGTTCTGGCGGCCACGCTCCTGGGCGAACTGGGCGAACCCGAGGGCGCCAGGACCCTGTGGCGCCTGACCCGCGACGACGTGGAAACCGTTCGCACGACCGCCGCCGGGTCACTCGTCCGACTGTCAACCATGACGCCCATCGTGAATTCTTGGGAAGGCCTCAAGGATCCGCGTCCGGATGTCCGCAAACTCACCGCAGCCCTCCTCGGTCAGGCATCCGATAAATCTGCGGAACCAGCGTTGATCAAGGATATCCGCGATCCAGATGCCTCCGTCCGAGCTGAAGTGGTCGGCTCGCTCGGCGCTTGTGGAACCAGCGTCTCCGTTCCCTCACTCGTCGAATCGTTGCGGGACGATAGCGCGCCGGTTCGAACCGCCGCCGCAAGTTCGCTGGCGCACTTCGACGATCCGTCTTCGATCCCTCCGCTCGTCGCGGCGTTGAACGACCCCGACTGGCACGTGCGCGCGACGGCCATCATGTCGTTGTCGTCGCTGGCCGGCAACGACAAGGACCGCGTCGCCAGGATTATCGACCCCATCGCCGCCCGCCTTCAAGATGACCAGTACGCGCTCGTTCGCGACCGCGCCGCCGATGCGCTGGCCCGTCCCAATGACGAAAAGGCCGTCGCAGCGCTCGTGCAGGCGATGGTTTCCGAAAATCGCGAAGCCAGATTTCATGCCCATGAGGCGATTATCAGTTGCAAGGCCGTTGCCGCGCTGCCGCAGTTGGCCAAGTACGTTCACCATGCGAACCGCGATGTCCGCGAAAAAATCGTCCGCATCTTTGGCGAGATCGGCGGCAGTGATCAGGTCCCCTACGTCACCAACGCGCTGAACGACCCGGATCCGGTCGTCCGCCTCGCCGCCGTCCAGGCCCTCCGCAAACTTCAGGGCGCGGGGACGGTCGAGGCGCTCGAGACCAAATGTAACGATGCCGATCCCAACGTGCGGGCCGAGACCGCACGGGCTCTCGGCGCTATCGGCGATCGAAAAACCGTGCCGAAATTGGTCGAACTGCTCCACGACGACAATGGGTTTGTCCGCAGCGCCGCCGCCGAGTCCCTCGGTCAACTCGGGGATCGTGCTGCGACCGTCGCATTGATTCAGGTGCTGACGGGGGAGAAGCCGCGCCCGACTCAGGGCTCGGGGCAGGACGGTCTCGTCATCTCGGCGCAACCGGGGGCGTTGCCAGAGATTGCCAGGTTGAAACTCGTCGAAGAAAAGATCAACGCCACCAAGGCCCTCGGTGATATCCGTGATCCGGTTGCTGTCGATGCCCTGATTGAAAATGGACTGAAAGCCGAAGACCCGGGGCTCCGCGCCGAGTCCGCCGTGTCGCTGGGCAAGATCGCCGAGCCGCGCGCGGTCAAACCGCTCGAAGCAACCGTGCGCCCCTACTACGACTCCGTCCCTGAAGACAGCCAGGGCCTGACGATTTCGAGCGCGCCAATGGACGAACCGGCGCGCCTCCGCAAGGAAAAGGAATCGCGCGTCCGCGCATCGGTCGCCTGGGCGCTCGGCCAGATTGCCGATCCATCCGCGCGGGACATTCTCCGACGCGCCATGAACGACCAGAACAGCCTCGTCCGCGATGCCGCCGCGGAAGCCCTCGCCAAGATCAACGAGAAACAGGAACGCGCCGCCGAACGCCAGGCCACCACCCCATCCGCGCACTGATTCAGTGCCGCTCGGTAAGGCCGCGACCTGCCCCGACATCCGATGTCGGGGGAAACCACCCACAGCGTCGTCAAACCACCCCGATTCGCCCCCTCCATCTGCCTCCGGCCCCCCAAACGAACCCAATTTTGGCTTCGTTTTAGCAAAACAAAGCCAAGTGACAAAATGGCACACTTGGGATGCTAACATCTTGTCCCCCAAGCTAATCCAAACTCTCCAACACTCCGAAAAATTCGGGACTATGCACTTGACAAACAATAAGTGCGGGCGGATAGGTAAGCCGACAGGGCAGGCTCGAAAACTACTTCCGTTTCGAGGTTGTGCGGCTTCTGGACTTCTTCTTCCAGTAGTCAGGGACCGGGACGAGCATTGCCCGTTTGAGTGCTTCCTTCGGGGGAAGATCGCACTTCAACGGGCCGCGTTCGCTGGTCGAGGGCTTCTGTTCCGTCTCTGGCATAAATCTAATTCCTACGGTAGCACAACACACGGTAACAGTTCAAGGCGGTTATCCCCTCAATCAACAAACTTGTATGTCAGGCGCTTGCCTTCCATCTTCCGCAGACCGGCAAGTGTGCGCTCGCCATCGGTGCTCTTGCGGTAATTCCAGCGGTGGTTGAACTCGGCCAAGTACAACGGCAAATGCTCTCGGCTGATGCTGTGGAATGTGCCGACCACGCCACGCTTGAGCAGACTGAAAAACCCTTCGACCGTGTTGGTGTGTGCATCGCCACGGACGTACTCGCCTTTGGAATGGTTGACGGATTGGTGCTTGAACCCGTCGCGCAATCCTTTGTACCCGGCAAAGTCATCGGTCATGACTTTGGAGCCAAGCTCCACGTTATCGTGAACTGCCTTTTTGAGATTATAGGCCGTGACGCGATGCGTGACATGGGAGCGAACTTTCCCGCCGCGTTGCACCAAGGCAACCACTGGCGTCTTGTGAACCTTGCTACCGTGTCCTACGCCCTTCTGCTTTCCACCGACCCAAGTTTCATCAACTTCAACCGTGCCATCCAGTTTGTCAGTGAATGCCGGGTCATGGAGCGCGTAGCGGATTCGGTGGGTCATAAACAGGGCCGTGCGATAGCTGCCAAGCTCCAACTGCCGTTGCAACTGGAGCGAACTGACGCCTTTCTTGGAACTGCAAATCATGTACCAAGCAATGAGCCACTTGCGGAGCGGGATATGGGAGTCCTCAAAGATCGTACCGATGGTGACGGTGAACTGCTTCTCGCAGTTGGCGCACCAACGAAGGCCAGCACGGACTTTCTTTTCCTTGTTGGCCGCGATGCTGGAAAACTTGCTCTGGTCGGAGCATTTGCAATGCGGGCAGACAACGCCGTCGTGCCAGCGGATGCCTTCCAAGTGCTCGCGGGCCGCGTCGTCAGTCGGAAACTGGTCGATAATCTGTATCAGGGTCAACTCGTTCTTCACTTTCGCTTTCATGGGAGAAATATCGCATGAAGTCTATTGTTTGTCAAGTGCATAGTCCCGGAAAAATTGGCTTCGTTTGGCAGAATTACATATATGGGGGGGACGTCCCCCTCAGGCCGCGTTCGGCGAGCGCGGACTGACTTTCCGTATTGTGGGCTTGCCCGCCTCTGGCGGGGTGACCGTTCTGGCCGACGTTGGGCAGTTTCCACTTGTAGGGCAAGCGCTCCGCTTGCCGTCGTTTCCGCTCGGGAGGGTCGGGCTCCCGCACGACCGTTGGCTGTAGCGGCGCTCAGAGCCTGCACTGAGCGTAGTCGAAGTGACCGTCGGTCATTTCCTCTTTTGGAGTGCGGCGACTTGTCGCCGCTTTGTCTTCGTCCGCTGTAGCCGCATACCGTGTACGCGGACCAGCCGTATCCCTTCTCCAGTTCGTCATCCCGAGCGCATCGAGGGGTCTCTGTCGTTTCCGTCTATCCCTCTATTTCAAAGAACAACCAAACCGCCCCGACTATACACAACAGGATATATACTGTCAAATTATTTCTCCATGGCGGATACCCGTTCATCCCGAGCCGCGAGGGGCCCCTAATCCGGCGCTTCCTCCCATGCCCGCATAGCGTCCGAAGCCGAGTCGGACGGAGCCGAAACGAAGTGGAGACGCCGCTGTCGTCTGCGGCAAACGCGCCGAATCTTTGCCGACGGCTCAATCCACAGTGGATTGCCCGCCTACAACGGGGCAGCCGGCCCGGTTTGCCCCGATCCTGAGGTCGGGGCGGTCGTGCTCCCGCCGTCTCCTCGCCCCTTGGGGGGAATCGAGTCAGACGAGAAGCCGCTGGCAGTGCTGAGGCGGCAAAGGATCAAGGTGAGGGGTGCGCCCGCCGCCCCCCTTGAGCGCTTGCCCGCCGGTGGCGGATTGCACGTTGAGCGTTGCATCTGTACTCGCCCCCCACACCGGGCCCTGCCCCGAATCCCTTTCGGGGTTGCTTGCCAAATCATGGCCTGACGCCTCTCGCGCTTAAGCCTGAGTTGACTTTGCGCGCCGTGCGTCTATGTTAAGCAAGGCGTTCGGTCGTTGGGGGAGTTGCCGAAAACAGGCGGTTTTTGGGTCGTTTCAGGTTGTGACTTCTGCAATATCCCCCGTAGAGAAGGCTGGCACTGAACTTGCATATTTTGAAAGGCGTCATGAATGAAATTTTCAATATCCGACTCGCCGGAAAATCCTGCCGGCGCCTCGGTTCCATTGGTCTTTCCCTGTTGGCGGTGATCTCGCTGTCAACACGTTGCCGCGCGGCGGCCCTCGCATTGGCGACTCCGACGCCGAACGCCGTGGTCGCGCTGTCTCCCGCCACGTCCATTTCCAGCACGTCCTCCACGAAACCGGCGTCCACAATTGCCCCGGCAAATTACACCGAATGCCTCGCGCTGTTGCGGGGAACCGACCGGGTCAGCCCCGTCCTTGTCGAAGCCGTCGCTCAACTGTTGAACCATCCCGAAGACGCTTCGCAGGCTGTCCCCCAGAGGCCGCCATCGCTCATGGCCGTAACGTACCGCGAGAACGCGGGACAGGTGCGCGACATCGTCGTCCAGGCGTACTACGATCCGCTTGGCGGTGATGCCAGCGTTTTGAATGCCGACGGTTATGTCCGTGCCCGGTTGGGAGGCGAATTGTCCAGCTCCGCAAACCAGTTTCTTGGTTTGATGTACCAGCAGGTCGTATACTTCGGGCCCAAAGACCAGGTGGGACGCGAACAGCGCGCTTTTCAGGCCGCCCTCAACGGCGACATGACATTGCTGCGGGAGCAAACGGTCGATCCGTTGCGTCTCCTTGTCGTGATGCCTCACGGCGGCACGTTTCTCCCGTCGAGCCTTCGGTCACGCGTCCGCGGCCTGGTTCTGGACGCCAAACTCGAGTTTGGAACCTGGAGCGGTCAGATCGGAATGGTGACCAGTGATGGTGAGACCGCCGAGCAGGTTGCCACCATCGTGTCCGCTTGGCGCGATATGGCTGTGTCACTGGCCGATACGTTCGCCAGCCACAGTTCCGGGAAACAACTTCGTCAGGCCCTCCAATCGAGCACCGTCCAGGTCGTGGCCAATCGCGTGTTGGCCTCCGCCTCGGTCGACTCGCGCACCGTCGTTCGCGCCTCGAAGGAAATCACCGGCCACGGCGCCGGCTGTCCGCCGGGCGGCGTCTGTAATGCGGACACAGTGGCGATTTGCCACACGATCAATAGTGCGCACCAGCAGACTTTGTGTGTCGCCCCGTCGGCGGTCGCAGCCCGCTTGGCGGCGGGCGACCGTTGCGGTCCGTGCGAGGGTAACGGCCCGTAAATGCTCTTCGTTGCGGGGGGAAAGCGGTGATTCCGAAAGCACGGTGGTACCGGTCTTTTGCGTCCGTTGTTATTGGGTTCCTCTGTGGAGCCTCGCTGGGAATTTTCCACCTCGGCGCGGCGGAAACCGATTCATCCAACCAACAACTGGAACGGCTCGCCCACTGGCTCAAATCCCCTGACGAAAGCGCCCGCGAAGACGCTGTCCAGGAACTGGCGACCAGACACGACGCTGCGGCTGTCACACTGATGCTCCAGGGCCTCCAGGACACCAATGCTGCCGTCCGTGCGGCCACGGCTTGGAGCCTGTGCCTTTCCCCATCGAACCCGGATACGATCACCGCCCTGCGCAAAGTGCTGGCTGATGACAACGACCGTGTGCGCGCTTCGGCGATATGGACGCTCAGTCACATCGGCGGCAAGGCGGTGCTCCCGGACGTCGCGCGCCTGGCCACCAACGACGCCTCCGGCATCGTGCGTTTTCGCGCGGTGTGGGGCCTGGCATTTATTCGCGACAAATCCGCGTTGCCGGTCGCCATCAATGCCCTCGGCGATTACAACAACTCCGTTCGCGAACGTTCCGCGTTGCTGGCGCTCGACGTTCTGGCCGACAAATCCGTCGTCCCGCTCTTGCTCGCGCAGCGCCGCAACGTCCTGCCCGCCACGCGCCGCATTGTGATGTATCTCCTGGCCAAATATGGCGATGCTTCTGTCGTTCCGGCGCTGACCGATGGCCTGAAGGACCCGGACGCGCTGGTCCGTGGCGAAGCCGCCATTTCCCTCGGAAAACTTCGAGCCCGAAAAGCGCTGGGCGCGTTGCAGCCGGCCCTGCGGGATCCCGACGATCATGTCCGCGGTTCGGCGGCGTATGGAGTCGGATTGATGGGCGACCCGGCCGGCGTGGCGCTCCTGCGTCCGCTGCTGAAGGACGACAGCGCCTTCGTGCGCGCCGTGGCGGCCGATTCCTTGCAGATGCTCGGTGACAGTACCGCCAAACCGCCCGAAGGCTTCAAGTCCTCGGAGCTGTTCACGTTCCCCATCTTCAGCCCCGAGCAGAAAGACCTCTACTAACTGTTTCCTCGCCCTTGGGGAGAGGATCAAGGTGAGGGGGTTGCCGCAGTTGTGCCGTTCACGTTCGCGCCGACGGACAAATCCCATTCGGCGAGGTCCGCGCGAATTCGATGAACTCCCGCGTTTCGGGCGTGGTGAACGCTCCGTCCCGTGACGCTTCCGCCAACGCCTGCGTGCCGTTCATCCCGGAACGGTAGAACATCTGGAAGACCTTTTTCAATTCACCCAGCGCCTCACGCGAAATCTTGGCCCGCCTCAGGCCCACCAGATTCAGCGAGTGGATCTCGTTGCGCTCCGCCTCCAGCGTGAACGGCGGTATGTCCATCGACACGCGCGCGTTGCCCGAAATCATCGCCAGCCGTCCCACGCGGATGAATTGGTGAATCACCGCGCCGCCTGAGACGAACGCGCGGTCGCCCACATGCACGTGGCCCGCCAACAGCACGGAATTGACGATGATCACGTGATTGCCGATCGCGCAGTTGTGCCCGACGTGCGCCGCCGCCATGAAATAACACTCGTTGCCAATGATCGTCGCGCTCTCGGGCTCCGTCCCGCGATGCACCGTGCAATACTCGCGAAAGATATTGTGGTCGCCGATCTTCAAATAGCTGCGGCACGTGCGGTCGAACTTCAAGTCCTGCGGCTCATGCCCGATCACCGCGCCCATGTGGATTTCGTTGTCGCGTCCGATCTCCGTGTGGCCCGTCAGATACGCGTTCGCCCAAATCCGTGTCCCCGCGCCAACTTTGACATGCTCTTCGATGACCACGTTCGGCCCCACATCGACGGTTGAATCGAGTTGCGCTTTCGGACTGATAATCGCTGTCGGATGTATCGCCATGCCGCGACTATACCAAACCCTGTGGCGGCGGTCTACTTGCCCTGAGCCTGGTCGAAGAGCGACCGCCAAATACCCCCCCGTTGGAGGGCGAGGCTCCTGCCGAGCCGCTGCCGTCCGCGTCACATCGAATCCGACCGCCAAACCTCGTGGCAATCGTTGTGGAAAGCGATTCAGCCGCAAGCTGTGGTCCGAGTTCAGACCTTCTTGACCGATGACAGAACTTTGTAGCCGTGCTCCTCGCATTCTACGCGGAAACCGCCAAAATAATCTCGGATCGTATTCTCGTACGGCAGGCGAACGTTCGCCACAAGGTAGAACCGCCCACCGGGCTTCAATACCTCCCCGGCATCCTCGATAAACTGGTTGGCGATGTCGAACTCCGCGCGTCGTCCCACGTGAAACGGCGGGTTGGTGACCACGACGTCGAAGGACGACGTCTTCACCGCACTTCCCGCGTCATTGGGCAGTACCGTGCAATTGGTCAGCGCATTGGCCTCGACAGATCGCGTTGCTGACCGAATGGCTTCGGCATCGCTGTCGAGCAGGACCACGTTTCCTCGCGCCGCCATCTTCGCGGCCATGAGTCCAAGGATTCCATTGCCACACCCGAGATCCACCACGGAGTCATCTGGGTTGATTCGCATTCGTTCCGCCAACAGCCGCGTGCCTTCGTCGAGCCGATCCCAGGCGAATACTCCGGGACGGGAATAAGCCGCCACGGAATTTCCACCGATCTCCGCGGAAAGTTCCAGAAACGCCTCATGGTCAAGCCACTTGACGTTAAGAGCGCCGGAATCAACGGGCGACGAAGTCTTCTTCTCCGACCGGGCAATTCGATGTCCGCCTCCGTACCCAATGATCGTTACATTGCCGAAAAGCTGCCCCATCAGGTCGATCGCCGGCTTGATCCCTTCCCGATTGGCGCCCGCCACGTAACAAGCCCCGCCAACCCGCAGCGCGTGGAATCCGTCCCACAGCAACTGCAAGAGGGGAAGACGTCCCTTGGGCAGCCGGATCGCGACGCAATCCACCGGCTCAGGCGACGAGAGGCCGCACAAGCCATGGGAGAAATGCGCCTCAACGTTCTTCAACTGATTGGCCTCAACCGTCCGGCGGGCAGCCAACACATTCACCAGATTCCGGTCAGTCATGATGACCGTGACATCGCTGGCGGTCATCGCCAGCGCCGCGCCCGCCAATCCGGCCCCGGCGTTCAAGTGTAGCACGGTTGAGTCTTCCGTGATGTCGATGTGCTCCGCCAGCAACATCAAGGCAGGATCGGGAGCGTCTGAACAAGACGCCCCCGGCTTCGAGACGAGCTTCACCACGCGCTGACGCACCGGTACGTCAACCTGTCTCCACGAATAATACTGTGAATCTTCCTTCAATCGCCCGCCTTGTCCTATTATCGCAGGCGGTCAAGACGGTTGTGAAGTCAGAATTGGCGGGGAAGCGCGGATGCTTTGTTCGACCTGAGTGGAACGTTTGGCGCCGGGAATGCCGCGGCTCAGTATTGCGGCACGTTCGGGTCAATCCGCTCGGCCCACGCGTTGATGCCGCCGGCGACGTTCTTGAGTTTACCGTAGCCTTGGGCGCGCAGGAATTTCAGTGCGCGACCGCTGCGGCCGCCGGATTTGCAATGCAGGACGATGAGCTTGTCCTTGGGCAGTTCCTGAAAACGCTGCGGCAATTCGGGCAACGGGAGCTTCACCGAACCATCGATGGTGCAGATGGCGAACTCGTCGGGATTGCGGACGTCGACGAGGACGAAATCTTCCTTGCGGTCGCGCATCTTCTTGAGCGTCTCGACGCTGATATCATCGGGGCCGAGTTCTTTGCCTTTCGTTTCCACAATGGAATCTCCTGATGAACCGCCGTCCTCGCCGCGGCCAATGCCGCAGAATTCGAGGTAATCGATCAGCTTTGTCACCGTCGGGTTCTTGCCGCACACGGGACAATTCGGGTCGCGCGGGATTTTGTACTCGCGAAAACTCATATCCATCGCGTCGAACCGCAGCAACCGCCCCATCAGCGGTTTGCCCTTGCCGATGATGAGTTTGACCGCTTCGTTGGCCTGAATGTTGCCGATGATGCCGCAAATGACGCCGAGCACGCCGCCTTCCGCGCAGCTCGGCACGAGGCCGGGCGGAGGAGGCTCGGGATACCAGCAGCGGTAGCACGGCCCGCCGAGATGCGGCGCGAACACACTGGCCATGCCTTCCCAGCGGAAGATCGAGCCGTACACGTTCGGTTTCTTGAGCATCACGCAGGCGTCATTGACCAGGTATCGCGTCGGGAAATTATCTGTGCCGTCAATAACCAGATCGTAGTCCTTGATAATGTCGAGCGCGTTGTCGCTCGTGATCTTGACGGGGTGGGGGATGAAATTCAGGTTCGGGTTGATCGCCTTGAGTTTTTCCTCGGCGCTCTTGAGTTTGTGTTTGCCCACGTCGCCCGTGAAATGGATGATCTGGCGCTGCAGATTGCTGAAATCGACCGTGTCGAACTCGACCATGCCGATCGTGCCCACGCCCGCCGCCGTGAGATACAGCGCATTGGGAGAGCCGAGGCCGCCCGAGCCAATGAGCAGCACCTTCGCCGCCTTGAGACGTTCCTGACCTTCCATGCCGACTTCCGGCAGAATCAGGTGCCGCGAATACCGCTTGATCTCTTCATTGGTCAGCTTCACGCGGTCTTTGATGATCGGATCGAGTTTGGCGAGGTTGCCGCCCGCAATCGACGGCACGATGGAGATTTCGTCGCCTTCGTTGACTTGCGCGTCGTCGCCCTTGGCGCGGATGTCTTCGTCATTGACATACACCCGCACGAAATTACGGAGTTTGCCGTCCTCGCCGTACAAATGCGGACGCAATTGCGCGTGCTCGGTCGTCAGGTTGCCCAGCACTTCGCTGATTGTTTCGCCGGGCACCTCGACCATCGCCTGCCCATCGGCAAAGCGGCGCAACGCCGTTGGTATCGTGACTCTAATCGCCATCGTGTTCTCCTGAATCAAATCTGCGGCTCGCGGTGGATAGTCTATCGCATTACTCGGAAATTTCAACCGCCTCCTGGTCAAACGCCGAACGATCATCCCGCAACCGCCAGGAATTGGATTCGACGGCCTTGCCTTGGACCACCGAGACGATCAGGTGCGAGAAATTCGGCCACGCATGATCGAGGTCGAACTGCGACGGGCGCGCCGCGACATCCGGGTGCGAATGATAAATCCCGAGTACGTCCATCCCGCGCTTGTCGGCGTCGCGCTCGATTTTCATGTAGGCCAGCGGATCGATCAGGTAACGGTTGCGCGCGCTGTCGGTGCGCTTGTTGTCGGCCGACACGATCTCCGTAATCACACCGCCTTTGCCCAACATCACGCCGCACGCCTCGTTCGGGTATCCCGATTCGAGGTGACGATGGATTTGATGCAAGAGTTGTTGAGAGAGTTTCATGCGGAGTGGACGCCTCCTGCCCCCTCACCTTGATCCTTTGCCGCAAACGACAGCGGCGTCTCGCAGACTCGGCTCCCCCCGGAGGAGAGAGGAAACTTCCGTATGCTCGCCGGTCCCCTCTCTCCTTGGGGGAGAGGGTTAGGGTGAGGGGACTGACTGTACCCGTTCATGTCGCCTCCCAGAACTTCTCACTTTGGTAGCGCGCGCCGGCATCGGGGCAGATGGCCACGATAACGCCTTGCCGAATGGCGGCGGCGACCATGAGCGCGGCGCAAATCGCGGCGCCCGCGCTGACACCGACGTGCAAGCCTTCCTCCCGCGTCATGCGCCGTGCCATTTGCTGCGCGGCTTCGGTTGAGATTCCAACAACCTGGTCCGGAACCTTCGCGTCGTACAACGCCGGGACATGCGATGCCGTTTCCATGTGCTTGAGCCCTTCCAAGCCGTGAAACGGTCCGTCGGGTTGGATAGCGACGAGCCTGATGTCGGGGTTGAATTCGCGGAGTCGTTTGCCCGCGCCCATCAACGTGCCGCTCGTGCCGAGCCCGGCGAGGAAATGCGTGATCTTGCCTTCGGTCTGCTGGATGATCTCGGGCCCCGTGGTTTCATAATGCGCGCGCGGGTTTTCAGGATTGCCGTATTGGTCGGGGTAAAAATACAGGTCGGGCTGCTCCTTGTGTAATCGCTGTGCGGCATGGAACGCGCCATCGCTGCCTTCCGCCGGGTCGGTGAGAACCACTTCCGCGCCGTACGCCTTCAGGAGCTTCTTGCGCTCGGCGCTGGCATTCGCCGGCATCAGCAGCTTGCAGCGGTAGCCGCGCCGCGCGGCGATCATGGCATAGGCAATGCCCGTATTGCCGCTGGTGGCGTCGAGGACCATCTTGCCGAGCCCAAGCTCGCCCGACACTTCCGCGGCGCGAATCATGCGGTACGCGGGCCGGTCCTTCACGGAACCGCCGGGATTATACCATTCGGCCTTCGCGAGGATGCGAACGCGCGGGAATTCGCGCCCGATGCGCAGCAGGGGAATCAGTGGCGTGTTGCCAATCGTCCGCAACAACGCGTCGGAATCTGCGGAGGGCAGCAGGGAAGATTCGCCCATCGCTAGATCGGCTTGTCGCCCCTGGCGATTGGCACGTTGACCAGATTACCCCACTCGGTCCACGAGCCATCGTAATTCTTCACGCTCGGGTAGCCGAGCAGATACTTCAGCACGAACCACGTGTGCGCCGAACGCTCGCCAATGCGGCAATAGGTGATGGTATCGTCGTACGGGGTGACCCCGTGGCTGCGGTACAATTCCAACAACGCGTCGTGGGCCTTGAATGTGCCGTCTTCGTTGACCGCTTGCGCCCACGGAACGTTCAGCGCGGTCGGAATGTGGCCGCCGCGTTGCGCGGTTTCGGTCATTCCCGGCGGGGCAATCACCTTGCCGGTGTACTCATCGGGCGAACGCACGTCCACCAGATTGAACCTGCTCTCCTTGATCGCCAGCGCCACGTCGTCGCGGAACGCGCGCAGAGATGTGTCCGCCGGGTGGGCGCGGTAGCCGGTCGCCGGGTATTGGGGCGCGTCCCTGATGACCGCGCGGTTCTCGGCGAGCCATTTCTTGCGTCCGCCGTTCATGATGCGGGCGTCGCGGTGACCGTACAGTTTGAGTTGCCAAAACGCATAGCATGCGAACCAGTTGTTGTTGTCACCGTACAGGACGACGGTTGTATCCGCGTCGATGCCGGACTCACTCATCAACTTCTCGAATGCTTCCTGGGTAAGCACGTCGCGGCGGATGTTGTCGCAGAGCTGGCTTTGCCAGTTCCAGGCGATGGCTCCGGCGATATGACCCTGCTCGTAGGCCGACGTGTCGATGTCCACTTCGACGAGACGCAGGTTGGCATCGTTCTTGTGTTGTTCAACCCAATCGGCTGAAACAAGAACATCTGGATGTGAATAAGGTTTCGTCATGGATCACGCCTTTTCATTTCTTGCTTTGAAACCAATTGTGAAATGTGCAACCCGCCAACACCAAGGCCATTATACCATTGAGATGCGGTGGGGCAACCATGGTTTCGACGGCGCGAATGTGAGGAATGGTGGAGATGAGGGGATTTGAATGCGCCTGCGGCGCGTCAGTTCCAACCTTCTCGCACAATTCCCGCGTGACGGAAGGCGATGTTGGACGGGGAGTCGAATAAAGCGATTTTCTTGTCGCGCCTCCACCCTTTGATCTCAATCTCTCGCTTGCGGGCCGCGCTCTTACTGGAGTGACTTTCCGCGTAGCGCAGCTTGACCGGACGCCGCTTTGTAGTCCACTGTGCTCCCTGTCCGTCGTTGTGTTCGGCGACTCTGAGGTCCAAATCGTTTGTAATCCCGACGTAGAAGGAACCGTCGGTACACTCCAGTATGTACGTGAACCACGCTGCCATACGAGTACGCCCGAATGGCCCTTCGTCACTTTGCTCCTCAGGGTCATTCCTCACATGGCTTGCCATGACGAGCATGGCGGAAGCCATGTGAGGAATGGTGGTGTTGTTTGAAGAAAATCCGTACTCATTTTGACCAAAACGGTAGTCTGTAGGGTATCCCCACACCCTTCCCCACTAGGGGGAGGGGTCGCGATGTCGTCTGAGCCTTTGTTCGCAAGGGATTTGTCGTGGTTCACCCCTCGTCGGGCATCCCCGACTTCAGTCCATTTCCGCTCACGCGGGTTCGGGCTGCGCGCGGCCTCAGGGGCAGGCCGTGCTCGCCCTCAAAGACACAGGTCGCTCAGGCGACCGACGGGTTCACCCACGGAAGGTACGGGTAAAAGGACAAAGTTTGTCCTTTACGGACGGGTAGAACACGGCGGCAGCACGCTCACGCGTGACGGCAAAACCTCTCCAGACCGGAGAGGACAACAGAGAGGGTGCCTCCCCCGTTTTCCTGCGACCTTTCCCGCTCCCGGTTTCGCAGCTACGCAGATGGATCGTCACGGGTTCCATACGCTGGGGCTACACTCCACCTTGCGCTACGTCGATACCCCTCTTACCCCATCGACGGCGAAGTTGGGTTCCGCCCCGCTGCTTCCACCCGAGTACGACCACCAGCCTGACGCTGCGACCAAAGGAACACAGGAGGCGGCTGCCGCCCCAGTTTTCCTCTGGCACACTTTTCCCCCACTAGGAGACGCGGCTACGCAGATGCTCGTCCTGTCTGCGCACGGCGGTGCTAGACGACAGCACACGCCCGCTTGCCAAGCCGACCACCTGCGTTGCGCCGCGCAGGAGACGGGTTCGCCTGCGTCACCGCAGGCGTTGGGAACGGCGTTCACCGCGCCCTCTTTCCATTGTACCGTCCGGCTCGGACGGTGCGTCCAGAGTGCGCAAGGGCTCACGCCCGCACGCAACAGAGGCCCTCCGGTCGGGGGCTTCGATTAACAACTCTAACGCGAACTGCTATACTTCCAACATGCCAAGCAGCACTACAAAGGAGGTCATTTCCCACGAAAAAGGGAACGACGAATCCTGGATTTGCATTTGCGGCAACACCCCTGTTTCTCAGGGCTTCTACCCGTGCAATGCAGACGGGAATGAAATGGAGCCGAACATCGGCTCAAACTGGGACGGACTCTACGTCTGCCTCAAATGCGGCAGGATCATTCATCAGAACACACTTGAAGTGGTCGGACAGAATCCGAAGCCGAAGCTTCTCCCCTGATGCCGCAAGCACTCGCAGAGAGCCCCGCCTACGTGCGGGGCTTTTCGTTCCACTGTTCTTCTTCACGTTGACACCGCAAAAGCGGCGTCGTACATCAGAACCGTGTCACTTTTCTACAGCGAATGGTGCGACAAGCACGGCTTCGACTACGCCGATCCAGCCCGTCGCACCGCTTGGGAGAGGTACTGCCAAGAAGAAATGCGGCGACCACAGCCCAAGCCAGTCCCCACACTGAGCGGCAAGATCGCCAGAACCTGGATGGACGACCGCGTCCGGGAATTGCGCCGTCGTTCCTACCGGCGGCTCTATCGGATAATTTGGCCTACACAACCGCTCCGAGTCGTCCGTTGTTCCGCTGCTTCGCATCCGTCACAACCGACGCTCTAACCGTCTACGGGAGCAGGACGCGGTAGAACCGGGCGCTATAGTTTGTCCAGTCGGGATCGCCAAAGAACACCGTGCAATTCGTGTTCGCGACGACCCCCATTGGCACCCAGTTCACCAGATCCGTGGAACTCTGCACCGAATAGGTAAAATTGGAAGCGCCCGTCAACTGAAGAATCGGCACACCACCTGCCCCCTGAGAAATGCCGAGGGTCGTCGGCTGTGTCACGCCAACGAAACCAGTAGTGACGTTCGTCACCATAATACTCGACGTTGTGTTGCTAAACGAGTCGAGACGAAACCCGAGCACATAAAGACCGCTCGTCACGTTGACGGGTAAAAAGAAGCGATACGTCTGCACGCCCGGGGGCACCACACTTTCATCCACGGTACCGATCTGGTTGGTATTCCAGTATACCGTGAGCAAACCCAGCGCAGCGTTCGTGTCGGTGAACGATGAATCGAATTGCACGAAATTTATCGGGTTTGTAATCGTCACACCCACTGCCAGCCACGACGGTGTCCCGGTCGCGTTTGTAGAACTACTGTCCATGGGCGCAGCCCCGCCAATCTTCGCATTAGCCTGCGGCGACTGTTGTGAGGATGTGGTGTTCAAGCTGAATCCACCAGCGCCTAACAGATTGACTCCAGTGCCACTTGTTCCATAGGGCAGAACGCTGATTTGCAGTTGCGGGCCACTGTTTAGCGGTAACTTATTCTGTGCTGCGGCGGTCTGTCCGCAAAGCACCACGGGAGATAAACCGACTGGGTAATTTGCTCGATTGTTCCAACCGCCGCCTTCGTCGCTCAGCGGAAAACCGAAGCCGACAGCGCAAGAAGAAAGGGTATTTACAACACTGTTGGAATAAAAATCTATCGGCCAGCCATGCGAGGACGTGGCACTGGTCCCGCAAAAATTAGGGGTGCTATCAGCCGTAGAGCTTGGACACAGGATTGGCGTGAGTTTTTTATTGGGATCAACCCATGTGACATCCACGTTGTAGGCATTCGCAAGGACGCCGTACGTCAAATCTGGTTTCAGAATTACACTACCTAACTGATCCGTCCAAAAGTTGTAAGCGTCGTATCCATCTGACCAGTCCGCATTCCTTCCAAACCAAGACAGTCCACTGTAATCTGATCTGAAATACGGGTCCAAGAATGTGGTTTGAATCACGGTGCTTGGGGCACCGCTTCGGATTGCATCGGCTGCAGATTGAATCAAAGCCGCACCAGAGCTGTGACCGATCAGGTGCACACGCTGCCACCCCTGTTCGACAATCTGTCTGCCAATCTGGGTGCCTATGTTCTTTGCATTGTCGAATGATTTATCTGCCAAGAATACATTCGCCTTATCACCCCACCAATATGGTTCGACTTGCCAGTCGCTGGGAACGTTCGCCTGAATGGCGTTGGCCGTACCCGTGATCCACGCGGCCTCGCTCGGATTGTCCCAACGTGGTATCCACCCATGTGTTACGACGGCCAAGTTGTTCATGCCGGACTGCTTCGCTGGCAATGGCGTGACTGTCATCAGGTAACATGGTTGGGTTGTGTCAACGGCTAGAACCCCCAGATACGCACTGGCGCTAGTGGCGTAACCGAAGGCGTTCCCGACAGTCACGGAATAGCCACCTGAATTAGCCACGACGACGGAATTCAAAGTCAAGCTAGCAGTTGTTGCGCCGGCAATGCTCTGTCCGTTAAACAGCCACTGGTAGGTCAATGGTTGTCTACCGGTGACAGCCACACTGAACGTTACCTGATTGCCCACATTGGCCGTTTGGCTCGCAGGTGCTTGTGTAACCGTAGGGCTCAGAGTGCCAAATATCACAGTCTCGGTGGAGTCGCCGACAAGATATAGTTGCGCAAGGTAACTTGTTATAGTGGTCGGATCAAAATTGGGATTCAACGCATAATCGATTTGCAGCGTTTTCTGAAACTGTTCCTGCGGTGACAACCAGACCCGCTGTTCCAGACCTGTTCCGGTTATGGCGTCAGGCGGGCCATCGTGGAGAATGTTGTTGATATACCAACCGGAAGCGGCTGAGATCTGCACGTTAACAACAGTTGTTGTTGGGTATGCTCCTGCCCCTGTCACCGTACCGCCCACAGGCGGGCTGCAAAATGTCGTTACAGTCGCTGTCGATGATGTAAACGTTACACTTACGCTCTTAGATTGATTCATCGTTATCGTGCCTGATAAACTTGCCAGCGGCGGTTGCCCTCTTAGCTCCCAAAGCACAATCGCGACTTCCAGGCCATCCGGAGGAGCAGGAGGTGAATCGTATCCCTCGCCTATACTGCTGATAAACGAGCCTGGATTAGCATTAATGGTCACGGAAACCACCGTCCCATTTGGATAACTAGCGACGCAGGTAGGATTGCCGTAAATCACGATACCCGCGCGCAGATCACTGATGCGCAAGGGTCGCAGTTCCTTGTCGAAGGGAATGCGGCGGGCATTCCACTTGGAAGCCCGCTTGTGTTTTTTGGGCAGGCACCCCTGCGGTTCTCACCCGCAACGGAGCTTGCGCCGAACACCTCCGCCACTGGTACGCTCAAATTCTATTCGCCCGAAGGAAGAACCCCAAACGCCGGGGCTTGTACCGTGCAAATAGAATTCCTTTTGGGGCGCGAGTACAGCAACAACAGCGCGGGAGACGCTTCGAAGCCCAATTTGGTGAGCCAAATCGAAGCGCACTGATTCAACACGAATCCGCCTCATGTCGGATTCATACAACAATATCTTTTTCAGATAATTTACCCGTCCGTGGGTGAACCCGTCGGTCGCCTGAGCGACCTGTGTCTTTGAGGGCGAGCACGGCCTGCCCCTGAGGCCGCGCGCAGCCCGAACCCGCGTGAGCGGAAATGGACTGAAGTCGGGGATGCCCGACGAGGGGTGAACCACGACAAATCCCTTGCGAACAAAGGCTCAGACGACATCGCGACCCCTCCCCCTAGTGGGGAAGGGTGTGGGGATACCCTACAGACTACCGTTTTGGTCAAAATGAGTACGGATTTTCTTCAAACAACACCACCATACCGAAGTTCGAACAGAAATATCGTCCGTGCTACGCACGGCCACGTTGGTTTCAGCCAAGTAATTCCAAGGTGTTTTGAACGAAACGGTTAAGGTCTGCGCGTGTAAAAGGCGGGACCGGTTCTCTGCTTCGCAGCGCTACTCGTAAGCTCACGTAACACACATTGCTACACGGAAGATGAATTCAACCGCTTCAGAATCCGCCAGCATTGGCGGACTGTAAGGGTGACGCCGAACGTCGTTTTGATATACTTGGTAAGGACGTTGGCATTCACCACCTGTGATCTCGCACGAGATTGTCTCACAAATAATCGAAGCTTCTTCATATCTGAAGGACTAAGCCGTGACGGACGACCAGGCCGCGATTCTTCGCTGAGTCCCTTGAGCCCCAGTTTTCTATAACGAGTGACCCAGTAGGCGACGGCGCGTGGAGAATCGCCGTAGACCCGCGCGGCCTCGCTCGCCGAAAGGCCGCTTGCGACGAGCGCCACGTTGTGGAGGCGATGCAGGAGCCGTTCCGCAGCGGACGCACCGCGCAATCTTTTGAGAAGATCGTTCGAGACTGTGAATTGTGCGAATCGCTTCATTTTGTTATCGCAATTATTAACGTCACCTGCTATACTCTGTCTATGCTCAAATACTTCATATATGCGCGTAAGTCGAGCGAAGATGAAGACCGGCAAATTCTGTCCATCGAAGCCCAGCTTTCCGAATTGAACGCCATTGCGCTGCAAGAGTCCCTAGCCATCACTGGAACGCTCACCGAAAGCAAAAGCGCCAAGGAGCCGGGCCGCACGGTGTGGAACGACATGATTCGACGCATCGAGGCTGGCGAGGCCAACGCCATTCTGTCATGGAAACTTGACCGCCTCGCCCGCAACTTCGATGACGGCGGCAAGATCATCGGCCTGCTGCAACGAGGGGTGATTCAGGAAATCCGCACCTTCGAGCGGACGTACTTGCCCTCTGACAACGTGCTCATGATAGCCGTCGAACTCGGCATGGCGAATCAGTACGTCCGCGACCTCTCGGTGAATATCCGCCGAGGCATCCGCGAAAAGGTCCGGCGTGGCCTCTGTTTCGGCAAGACCCCGCTTGGATACGTGACCGACCAGCGCACACGCGGCGCAGTCCCGCATCCCAAGAACTTCGCCAAAATGAAGCGTATCCTTGAGATGTTCGCCACAGGCGAGTACTCGCTCACCGCCATCCAGCGGGAGATGGCGAAGCGTGGACTGATGGGCAGACGAAGCGACAAGCCGCTCACACTCTCTTCCATCGGCAATCTGCTCCGCAATCCATTCTACTACGGGGTGTTTCGCCACAAAGGCGAACTTCATGACGGCGTGCACGTGCCCATGATTTCAAAGAAGACCTTCGACGACATTCAAGCGGCCTTGGTCATGAGAGCCAAACCCCGCAAGCGCAGGGGCGATAAAGGATTCCACTTCCTCGATTTCGCCACTTGCGGTTCCTGCGGCCATTGTATCACTGGCGAACGGCATATCAAAAAGAGCGGCCTTCGCTTTGAGTACTACCGCTGCACCCACAAGAACAAGAAGGTGCATTGCGAAGACCGCAATTTCGTTCGCGCTGACACGTTCGCCGAGGAAGTAAAACGGAACACGCAGTTGGTTTCTTTGCCCGAGGAATGGAAGGAACGCTTTCTCGCCAGAGTCGAGACATGGGAGACGGAGGTATCAGCTACAACGACGGAACAGATCGACCGTCTCAAAGCCGAACTCACGGCGGTCAAATCAAAAATAGACCGCATCAACAACGGCTTTGCAGACGGTTCACTGGACATCGCTGAGTTCAAGGAACTCAAAAACCCGCTCGTGCCGAGGAAGGTCGAATTGGAGCAGCAGATCACCGCGCTTGAGAAGAGTCGAGCGAATCGGCTCGAACCCCTGAGAGTTTGGATTTTAGAGGCAAATCAGGTCGAAAACACACTGGCTAACCAAAACTGGTTGGAAATGAAGGCACTTCTCAAAAAGGTCGGCTCGAACCGCCTTTTACACGCGCAGACCTTAACCGTTTCGTTCAAAACACCTTGGAATTACTTGGCTGAAACCAACGTGGCCGTGCGTAGCACGGACGATATTTCTGTTCGAACTTCGGTATGGTGGAGATGAGGGGATTTGAACCCCTGACCTCCTCGTTGCGAACGAGGCGCTCTCCCAACTGAGCTACATCCCCAACCGCGGTGCACGGGCACCATTCCAAAAAAACCTGCCTGAGTCAAGCCGATCGAGCCGGACCTGCGGACCATGGCACGTACCCTGCTTAACATCCTGTGCATGAAACGCAATGAGTCGAAAGGCAACCGCAAGAATCCCCCAACCTTGGCGGATTTGATCGCCACCGTAAACCAACTCACACGTGACGAACAGCTTGGCGCATACATAGTTGCCGATCTGATCAATTCGCGTAAAGTCCGTCTGGAAGGCCAGTTCCAGGGACACAACGTGGTCGTTTCAGGATAGTCGTAACCGCTGGGTTGGCCGCCGGCGGGGTCTCAGCCTTGCAAAAAAGTCCTGCCCTTTTGCGCTCATTTTTGCCACACTCGCGCAAAAATGAGCGCACTATTTCGTCACCACCGTAAATTTGTCATTGGCGTCGTTCACCTAAAGCCTCTCCCGGGTTCACCCCAATGGGGTGGCAACCTGCCGTCCGTCATCGATTTTGCCCTCGCGGACGCCCGGGCGTATCAACGCGGCGGCGTTGACGCGATCATCGTCGAAAACTTCCGCGACGCGCCGTTCACCAAGTCGCGTGTCGGGCCTGAGACCGTCGCCGCCATGTCCGCCGCAGGCTCGGCGGTTCGCGCCGCAATCAAACTGCCGCTGGGATTCAACGTTCTGCGCAACGACCCGTGCACCGCGTTGGCGCTGTGCGCCGCTTGTGGCGGGAGTTTCATGCGGGTGAACGTCCACACCGGCGCGATGCTGACCGATCAGGGTGTCATCGAGGGCGACGCTTACGGAACTGTCCGTTATCGTGAACGAATTTGCCCGTCAGCGTCCATTCTTGCCGACGTCCACGTCAAGCACGCCGTCCCGCTCGGTAATTTTGAAATCGAGGATTCGGCGCGCGACACATTGGAGCGCGGCTTGGCCGATGCCCTCATCATTTCGGGAACGGGCACGGGACGGGTCGCGGACATCACCGACGTCCAGCGCGTGCGCAAAGCCTGCCCGTCGGCAAAAATTCTCATCGGCAGCGGCATCAATGTCGACAACATCCGCGAGTTCCTCCGCTATGCCGACGGCGTGATCGTGGGCACGTCGCTAAAAGTCGGCGGCAAATTATTCAATCCGGTCGATCCCAGGCGCGTGGCCGCGCTCGTCAGAGCCGCTCGTGGTGAATCCCGAAAGCTTTTGGGGTGAACCGCCCACGCGTGAACACGATTCGATTGAGCCGCGACTTGTCCCGCCCGGGGCGGGGTTGGCCCTCGGTCGAAATCCTCCATGAAGACGAGGCCATTCTGGCGCTGAACAAACCGGCCGGCTTGCTCGCCGTCCCGGATCGGTTCGACAAAGCCAAACCCGATTTGATGTCGCTGCTGCAGGCAGCCCGTCCGGGCGAATGGCTGGCAAACGTCCACCGCCTCGATTTCAACACCAGCGGCGTGTTCGTCGTGGCGAAAGATCAGGAAGCGTTTCGCGATCTGGTGCGCCAGTTCCGTGAACGCGAGACGCGGAAGATGTATGCCGCGCTTGTTCGGGGCACACCGGACATATCACCGCTGACCATTGACCTTCCCATTGGACGACATCCAAAGGTTCCCGGGCTTGCCAGAATCGATCACAGTCGCGGCAGCGAAGCGCGGAGCATCATCAACGTTCGGGAGAGATTTCGCGGGTATGCGTTGCTCGAAGTCGTCATCGAAACCGGTCGGATGCACCAGATTCGCGTCCATGTGCAGGCCATCGGGTGCCCGCTTGTCGGCGATCCTGATTACGGCGGCAGGCCGCTGCTGCTCTCGCAGATCAAGTCTGACTACAAGGCGAAGGATGAGGAACCGGAGCGTCCGTTGCTGGATCGCCCGGCGTTGCACGCGGAGAAACTGACTCTCACCCGGCCAGTGTCAGGCGAGAAGCTCACCCTCGAAGCCCCGTGGCCGAAGGATTTGATCGTGGCGGTGAAGCAACTGCGGCGATTCGCTGCCGTCTAGTGAAGTCCTCAGCCTTTGTGGGGAGGGCGAGGTTCACCCCGATTCCGAGATCGGGGCTCCTGCCGAGCCGCCATCCAATGGGCATCGACCATCAATTCCACCCTCCGCATGCCCAAACAAGAGGTGTCCATCCGCCAAAAAAGCTCAAAACAAACCCAAATTTCGCAAAACAAACCCAATCAATTTTTCGGCCGACGGCGTCGCGGAACAATTTGCGGTGGAATGGGATGGAAAAGACGCTGACGCGAAAAAGTTTGGGTTTGTTTTGTCCAAATCGAGTTTTCGAGAAGCGACCATGTCGTGCCTGGGTCGCAAATGTACTTCTTGCGCCGCCCCTTCCTTGGGGCACCCCGTCGGCGGGCGTGTCCTTCCCCTCTCCGACCATTTCGCAGTCCCTCTATGTCAAAGAACCGCGCCAACTCTATCACCGGAGCCCGAGTAAGTCCAGAACAAACTATCTCCTGCCGATAGGTGGGTCGTGTACTAACAGATTGTTGCTGGAACGCCTTGACACCACACAAATGAGTGGTCAAGCTTTTCACTTGATTGTGCCAAAAGATGGAATCAGGATTGTTATGTGATAGGGGAAAAGCCTGCTATGGCTGATTTTGGCGTGATGAACCAAATGGATGGCTCCTATGGCAAAAGCCCTCAATGTTGCACTCTACCTGATTAAGATAAGCATGAAAGGTTGAGCATGAAAAGAGCAGTGATCGTCGTTGGACCTCCGAATGCAGGGAAAAGTACAACCATTAAGGAATTTAAGAAGTTGGTCGAAATGGAGACTTTCCACATCTTCATCCTTCGCGGCAAACGTGGATACATCCTCTCTTGTAGCTTTGAGGAATCGGGCCGCGATGTTGAATCTACGATTGAAAAGCTTCGTGAATACGACTTTCTGGTTTTCGCCTCTCAGGGAGACGAATTGGCAGAGATTCACGCTGCACTTCGTAATGCGTCATTCGTCGTGGCAGATGTGAGAATACAATTCCCTAAAGACGCCCCAGAGAAAGCAAGAGAAGTTTTGCGGTTCCTAAATTCAAATTAAGACACCGCCCGCGATGGTCCATGTTTGATCTCCGTCGATTCTTGCGTCAGTTGTGCCCACTGGAGCGACGTTGCCGCGAACGGATCGCTTCCAACTGAACCACTGCCTCGCGGTCGCGCGGACGATCCATCGCGGCTTTTGCCTTGATGAGAGCATCGAGCCCCAGAACGCGGCATTCTCCAAAGTCCAAACTCGTAATCACGCTCTGCCGTTTCACGGCAGCGTAATCGCCCAGCCCCAGCACATTGCTGAGACAATCGAGGACACCCAAATCTGTTTCCAAATAAAGGTTCTGTAGGCCGCGACACTGCTCCCGCGTCAATTGCAATGGCAGTCGTTTTGGCGTGAGGCGGTGAACGGGACGCAGGTCGGATATGGCATTTCGCAACTTCAGGAGGTTTCTCGACGTGAATGGACAACAAATGTCGACATCGTGAGTCACAAGAGTCACCCCGTAGACCACGGATGCATAGGCCCCGATGAGGACGAACTCCACGTCGCCATCGACCAGTCGCGCCAGCAATGCTTTAAGATCTGACATTTCGTCGCCTGCCCGCCGCCTGCAGCGCCTCGACGAGATCAAGCGCGCCTTGGTGGGCGTCGATTCGTTCGGCGGGCGTCTTGCGCAAGCTCAGCTCCAGCAAGTTCATGTCGCAACCATATGCAGCAGCTGCCGCCCACGCATCTTCCGTTGTAACGGAAGTGCTTTTCGAACGATGGTTCGCCTGTTTCTTCTTCACAGCGTCGGTTTTTCGGTCTCGGCGGTTTGGCGTTGCTCGTAGAGGTAGCGGTTGAGCGCGTTGAGGTAAGCGAGGGCGCTGGCCTCGATGATGTCGGTCGAACCACCCTTGCCGGTGACGATGCGGCCCGCGTCGCCATTGAAATGCACGCGGACGGTGACTTCACCGATGGCGTCCTTACCGCGCGTGACGTTGTTGACGCTGTAATCCGCGAGGCTGCCCTTGAGTCCCGTGATGCGGTCGATGGTCTTGAGCATCGCGTCGATCGGGCCGTCGCCGGTGCCAACGTCGGTAATCGGCTCTTTCTTGTCGGCGCGGATGAGGCATACGGAGGCGGTCGGGATTTTGCCGGTGGTCACGCTGAGGTAGTCCAATTTCCACACCTGCGGCACCTCGGTGAACTGGCCTTCGACGATGGCCATCACGTCGTCGTCGTACACCTGCTTCTTCTTGTCGGCGAGGGCTTTGATCTGGTCGGTGATGCGGCGGACTTCGTCCTCGCTGAGCTTGTAGCCCATTTCGTCGAGCTTCTTGGCGACGGCGTGGTGGCCCATGTGTTTGCCCCAGGTGAGTTCGCTGGAACGGCCCACGTCCTCGGCGTGCATGATCTCGTACGTCGCGCGATTGGCCATCATGCCGTGCTGATGAATGCCGGCCTCATGGGCGAACGCGTTGTCGCCGACGATGGCCTTGTTGCGTTGCACCACCATGCCCGTCATGTGCGACACGAGGCGGCTGCTGCGGTAGATCTGCGCGCTGTCGATGTTCGTGAAATACCCGCCAAACGCGTCCTTGCGGACCTTGAGCGCCATGACGATTTCTTCGAGCGAGGCGTTGCCCGCGCGTTCGCCGATGCCGTTGATCGTGCACTCCACCTGGCGCGCGCCATTCTGGACGGCGGCCAACGAATTGGCGACGGCGAGGCCGAGGTCGTTGTGGCAGTGGACGCTGATGACGGCCTTCTTGATGTTCGGGACGTGGTCGAAGAGATACTTGATGAGCGCGCCGTATTCGTGAGGCGCGGCGTAGCCCACGGTGTCGGGGATGTTGACCGTTCTTGCGCCGGCTTCGATGACGGCGTGCGTCACCTCGGCCAAGAACTCCGGCTCGGTGCGCGAGGCGTCTTCGGGCGAGAACTCGATGTCTTTACAGTAGCCAAGGGCGCGTTGGACGCCTTCCACGGCACGTTTGAGAATTTCGCTCTGCGCCATCTTGAGTTTGAACTCGCGATGGATGGCGCTGGTGGCGAGGAACACGTGAATGCGCGCGCGGTCGCCCGCGGGTTTCACGGCTTCGGCGGCGCGGTCGATGTCTGTGTCGACGCAGCGGGCCAACCCGGCGATGCGCGGTCCCTGGATCTCGCCTGCGATGGATTTCACGGCCTCGAAATCGCCGTCGCTGGCGATGGGGAAGCCCGCCTCGATGATGTCCACGCGCAATCGCGCCAACTGCCGCGCGACCTCGAGTTTCTCGCGGATGTTCATCGATGCGCCGGGGCATTGCTCGCCGTCGCGCAACGTCGTGTCGAATATCAATATTTGCTCGCTCATGGCCTGATCCTTTCGATTCTAGCCGTGGACAGGGGGCAAACAACAAAAAACCCACTGTCGCGCGGCGACAGTGGGTTTCGATTTTCTGTGTACAGACCTCAACCCGCCGTCTGCCGCGTGAGCAGCAGCGCCAGCAAAGCCAGCAGCAGGTTGAGATTACGATTCATTACAGGCTTGTACGTAGCAGATCGCGGGCCGGAAGTCAAGGGATGCCTGATTCATTCCTCCCGATACGGCTTCTTCTGCTCGTAGAGGCCAAGCCGATCGCGGGCGCCTTGCACGGCATCGGTCGGATGCAGGACATTCAACTCCAAACATTTCTTCTGCCACTGGACCGCCTCCCCAAAACTGCCGGACTCAGCATAGGCGGCTGCCAACGTGTCCAGGTAGCTCGCGTTATTCCACTGGGTGAGTTCGCAGGCTTCACGCGCATGTTCCACGGCCTTCTTCCCGTCCCGAACCTTCGAGTCGGGGCAAACGGCCAAAACCCACGCAAGACCGTTGTGACCCGTGGCAAATTGGGGATCGAGTCGGACGGTTTCCTCAAAGTCGGCCACCGCTGCGGTGTAGTCGTGCTTTCGTTGGAACGCAGCGGCCCTGTTGCCGTAACATTCGGGGGTTTTCTCGCCAAGGTGGATGGCCTGCGTGAAATCCGCGATCGCTTCGTCGACTTGGCGCAGTTGGATCCGCGCAATTCCTCGTGCACAGTAAGCCTTGCCGGTATCTGGAGCAATGCGGATCGCTTCGTTGAAGTCAGCAATCGCTCTGTCATAATCCTTCGCATGGTCGTAGGCGATTCCCCTCGCCACGTATGTCTCAGCGGTTTTTCGCCCCAAGCGGATAGCCTCACTGAGGTCGGCGGTTGCGGTGACGTAGTCACCGTCGTGGCTGAGAGCAATCCCCCGATTGTAGTAAGCGTCACGATTGGTCGGGTCGAGTTCTATGGTGTAGGTCAGGTTTGAGATCGCGTTGCGGCTGGCGGGTCCGTAATTGCCTGCCATGCTCGCGGCTTTGCTATAATCCGCTGCCGCTTTGCTATAGTCTCTTTTGAGCAAATACGCTTTGCCACGATTGTTGAAGTACGATGGTTTTGGATCGAGGTGGATGGCTTCGCTGTAATCGGTAATCGCGCGGGCATACTCGTTGACGGACAAGTAAGCGTCTCCCCGACGGCTGTAGATGGCGGCATCGTCCGGTTTCATGTGGATGGCCCGCGTGTAATCGATGGCCGCCAGCTGTATGTAACCCTTGCCGGCGTAGGCGAGTCCTCGGTTCACGTGAGCGTTCAGGTCGTTGGGATTAAGACGGATCGCCTTGGTAAAATTGGTAATGGCCGCATTGTAATCGTGCTCTTCGAGAGCCTGCACGCCGCGCGCGAAGGCCTCGCTTTCGTCGTTGGTTTGACCTGAACGGCCTTGAGTTGCAATTGCGAGCACGAATGTCAGCACGGCCACCCACGGAAGGGATCGTCGAAACAGCGTGTCGTGGCACCCATGCAAGGTGTCAACTCGGGCCTTTTGGCTGGATGAGCCGTTGGCGCACACGCGCTACTTCCTGACTGCCAACACCACGCCGCCAGCAATGAACGCGACGGGCAGAACGATGGCGAAGAGCACTTTGTCCTTCATCCAATCGCCAAAGAACGATTTGTCTCGGAATGGGTCGGTGAACGTCTTGCTTTCGTTCTTGTTGAACGGATTTGTCAGCGTCGCGGTATGTTTGTCGGCGTAATCGTACCGCGCGTAGGCGAAGCTCAGGATCGCCAGCACGATCGCCACGGCGAGGACATTGAATCGTTTACGCATGTTGACCTCCTAGTAAGCGGCTTGCACGCCGCTGAGTTTGCGTTTCTGCATCCACGGGAAGTTGGCGCGAATCTGTTCGCCCAGTTTCTCGATGGGATGTTCCGTGCCCCGGTTTGCTTTTGCGACAGATTGCGCAGTCGCGTTTCAAGCGAGCACAGCCCCCGAGCTCGCGTTCGTGACCTGCTTCTGGTAGCGGGCGAGGCAGCCGGTCAGGTCGCGTTTGACGGGCCGGAACGTTTTCTTCCGCTCCGCCAGTTCCGATTCGGGCACGAGGATGTCAATCTTACGGTTCGGGAAATCGATCCGGAGCCGGTCGCCGTCACGCAGGAGGCCGATGGGGCCGCCCTCGGCGGCTTCGGGGCTGACGTGGCCGATGCAGGCACCAGCGGTGCCGCCGCTGAATCGACCGTCGGTGATCAGCGCGACTTTGTCGCCCAAACCCATACCGGCGATGTAGCTGGTCGGGCTGAGCATTTCCTGCATGCCGGGTCCGCCCTTCGGACCCTCGTTGCGGATGACGACGATGTCGCCAGCCTTGACCTTGCCGCCGAGGATGCCGGCGCAAGCGTCTTCCTGGCTTTCGAAGATGACGCACGGGCCTTCAAAGACGAATTTCTCGCCGCAATACTTCTTGAAATCATCGCTGATGCCGGCCGTCTTGACGACGCTGCCTTGTGGCGCGAGTTGGCCGTAGAGAATCGATAGGCCGCCCTCCTTGGTGTACGCCGTGTCCCTGGTGCGGATACAGTCACTCGCACTGAACAGGAACGCGGGGTCAAATGGCATCAGACCGGCCGACTCGGCTTTGGCCAGCTTGGTCGGATTGGTCAGGATCGAAGCTCTCGTGATCTCCCAGTTCTTCATCCGCTTGATCAGGCAGAGGGCGACGGGTTGCCGGCTGCCCGATTTCTCGTACCGCCAGACAATCAGTACGGGATCCTTGCGTAGTTGCCCCAGTTCTTCGCGAAGCAAACCCTTGCTTTCCTGAAGTGTCTTGTCCAGAAAGGCGGCGATAGCTTCCCTGCCGATCACAGGTTCCTGGCCCTCGATGTCGAGTCTGGCCTTGGCGGCAAACAGTGCCACCTGTTCCGGTACCTGTGCCGAGTTGAACGCAGCGGCTTTGCGCCAGAGCGTGATGGCTCGTTCATCGCCCGGAAAGAACAACATCGGTTTCGGGATGAGATTCCCGCTGGCCGTGCGGGCGGCAGGACCGAGTTTGTCGTGGGGGTCAAGCACCAGCGCCGATGCGCCGGAAATGCGAACCGCTTTGGCCCAGGCGGTGCAGGACTCGGAGCGGACATCCCACTCGTCAATATTCTGGCCAATGGTCTTACCGGTAACCGTCTGGCAGGTGAGCGTCAGCGCCCCCATGCGTTTGAGCTCGCCAAGAATCGTATGAATCCCGCCGGCTCGATGAACGTCTTGAACGTGGTAATTGGACGATGGCGAGACCTTGCACAGGCAGGGCACGCGGCGCGAAATGGCGTCGATGCGCGCAATGTCGTACGACAAGCCGGCTTCGCGAGCAACAGCCAGCGTGTGCAAAACCGTGTTTGTCGAACCTCCCATGGCGACATCGAGCGCGAGCGCGTTGTCGAAGGCGGCCATCGTGGCGATATCGCGCGGTTTCAGGTCGTGCTCGATGAGTTTGAGAATGGCGCGCGCGGCGCGCAGGTACAGGGCCTCCCGTTCCTTGGAGACGGCCAGCACCGTGCCGTTGCCGGGCAACGCCATGCCGAGCGCCTCGCACAGGCAGTTCATCGAATTGGCGGTGAACATGCCGGAGCACGAGCCGCATGTCGGGCAGGCGCTTTGTTCCAGCTTCCGCAGTTCCGCCTCGGTGATTTTGCCGGCCTGGAGTTCGCCCACGCCCTTGAACACGGAGATCAGGTCAGAGTTCTTGGTGGCGGCGCCGAGGTGGGCGGGCAGCTCCCCGGTTTGCTGTTCGGCGATGCCGGCGGCCATCGGGCCGCCGCTGACGAAGACGGTGGGGATGTTGACGCGCATGGCGGCCATCAGCATGCCGGGCACGATCTTGTCGCAGTTCGGAATGCAGATCATGCCATCGAAACAGTGCGCCTGGAGCATCGTTTCCACGCAGTCTGCGATCAGTTCCCGCGACGGCAGAGAATACAGCATGCCCTTGTGGCCCATCGCAATGCCATCGTCCACGCCGATGGTGTTGAACAGGAACGGCACGCCGCCAGCTTCGCGCACAAACCGCTTGATGAGCGCGCCGACCTCATTGAGATGAGCGTGGCCCGGGATGCAGTCGGTGTAACTGTTGGCGATGGCGACGAACGGCTTGTTGAAATCGTCCTCGGACTCGATCGAGCCGGTCGCCCGCAGCAGGCTGCGGTGCGGAGCGCGTTCAACGCCTCTCTTAATCATGTCAGAACGCATGGTGGTATCATTCCTTTCGAAAAGTTAACCCGGCGCGCACTATACCTTCAATCAACCTCGCCGACAACCGTCGTTTGCGGGCCAAAACGAACGAACCAGTGGACGCGCAATCGCGCCCACTGGCTCGGGATAATGCAGTTGGTTATGAGCGATCAGCCGCCGCGACCGACAAGGCCTTTGGTCCCGTGAGAGATCGCGCGGGCTTTCTCCGTCGGACGCAACGCGCGGACAGCCGCGCCGGCCTGCCACATCTCGGAGTTGCGCATGGCGGCGAGTTCCTTGGCGACGCGTTGCGGATAGTTCTTCGCGCCGCAGACTTTAATCACGCGCTCGGCCTCCTTGCCGGACGCCACGCACCCATAAAGTTTCTTGAAGACCGGCAGAACGGCGGCTTTGAACTTCGGCTTCCAATCGAGCGCGCCACGCTGGGCGGTGGCCGAGCAGTTGGAGTACATCCAGTCCATGCCCTTCTCGTCCACGAGCCGGATGAGGCTCTGGGTGAGTTCTTCAATGGTTTCGTTGAAGGCTTCGCTCGGGCTGTGGCCATGGGCGCGCAGGACGTCGTACTGCGCTTCCATGATGGCCGCCAGGCACCCCATCAACACGCCGCGCTCGCCCGTCAGATCGCTGTTGGTTTCGTGCGGGAACGTGGTGGGGAACAGGTAGCCCGACCCAATGGCGATGCCGATGGCCAGGCAGCGGTCCTTGGCATGACCGGTCGCATCCTGATACACGGCGAAACTGGAATTGATACCAGCGCCGGACAGGAAGTTGCGGCGCACGTTCAGGCCGGACCCTTTGGGAGCGACCATAATCACATCGACATTTTTTGGGGGAACGACGCCGCTCTTCTTGCGGTAAGTGATCGAGAAGCCGTGCGAGAAGTACAAGGCATTGCCTGGTTTGAGGTGCTTCTTGATCGTCGGCCAGACCGCCCGTTGGGCCGCGTCGGAAACGAGTACTTGAATGATGGTGCCCTTCTTGACGGCGGTTTCGATGTCGAACAGGTTCTTGCCGGGCACCCAGCCGTCGGCGACGGCGCGATCCCAGTCGCGCTTGAACTCACGTGCCTGGCCGACGATCACGTTGAATCCGTTGTCTTTCATATTCAACGCCTGGGCCGGGCCCTGGACGCCGTAGCCAATGACGGCGATGACTTCGTTTTTGAGGACGCTACGGGCTTTGGCCAGGGTGAATTCCTTGCGTGTGACAACGTGTTCCTTTACGCCGCCAAAATCAATGATTGCCATGATTCATGTTCTCCATTGCTGATTGTTCTGTGCTGAGATCCTTCACCCGTCTCGCGGGTTCCGGGTGGCCACGCCGTGTCATTTGCGCGGCATCGCTACTTTACCGGTCCGCGTGATGTCGCGGACGCCAAACGATTCCATCAACCCCAGAAACGCGCTGATTTTTGATTCGTCGCCGGTGATCTCGATGGTTAACGCCTTGTGGGCGACGTCCACGATCTTCGCGCGGAAAATATCGCAAATCTGCATGATTTCAGGCCGCGTCTTGTTGTCGGCGTTGACCTTTATGAGCACGAGTTCGCGGTCGACGTACTCGCCTTCCTTGAAATCCTGCACTTTGATGATGTCGACAAGCTTGTTGAGCTGTTTGGTGACCTGCTCGAGGACGGTGTCGTCGCCTTTGACCACGATGGTCATGCGGGACTGGGTCGGGTCCTGCGTCGGGGCGACGTTGAGTGTGTCGATGTTGAACCCGCGGCCACTGAACAGCCCCGAGATGCGGGTCAACACGCCGAATTTATTCTCGACCAAAACTGACAGGGTATGCCTCATAAAACGTCCTGCTTATACGGCAATCCGTGCCGCCAATCAACCTTCATTTGATAGGCGCACGATCCTTACCAGACGCCATGCAAACGGTGTGGGTAGGGCGCTCGCGCCGCGAGCGCCGTCGCTGCCTCGACTTGGGGGACAGTTCCGAATAGTCTCCAGCCCGTGAATCGGCTGTTCCGAAAGACGTTGCCCCACGATGTCCCCTCATGGATTCGGCCCGACGAGGCAATTTACTTTATTACTATTTGCTGTGACCCAAGAGGCCACAACCACCTTTGCTGCCGGAAGGTTGCTGACAGCTTGTTTGACGCTGTCGAGTTTCGGAACCGGCGAGGTGAGTGGTGGGCGTACCTAATTCTGCTGATGCCAGACCATCTGCACGCCCTGTTATCTTTCCCTGCTAACAGGAGTATGCAGTCCGTCGTGTCACAGTGGAAACATTACACTGCAGCGCAGTATGCCATTCGTTGGCAGCGCGACTTCTTCGATCATCGACTCCGCCAGGAAGAGAGCTTTCAGGAAAAGGCCGATTACATTTTGCAGAATCCTATGCGTCGAGGCTTGGCGGCTCAATCTGAGGATTGGCCATATGTATGATGGCCACGGTAGTCACAGCGGACGGCGCGGCGCGCCGTCCCTACCACGCACAGAACCCTCCCGCAAGGCGCATGGTGGCTCGCGACGTGCTTGATCACGATCCACTCGTGATTTCGCAAGTAGTGTGTGGACAGGCCGCCAAACGCCACGAAGGGCAACCCTTTTGGGCCGTACCTTGCGAAGCAGCGATGCAACGGCTTCATGAATGAGATAGCAGTTTCAGTTTCGAGACAACTCGCCCCTCCACGACTGCGTCTGCCCATCTTCCGCGGCAGGCAGTGGTCGATTTTCTCGCGCGGCTTGTGCGCCGTGGCGGTTCTGCTTGCGCTAACCACGGGGCGCAATGCCGATCAAGTGCCCGCGCATGCGCCCGCCCGTATCGTACAGGTGCTCGTCGCGCCACACGGGGGCGGACCGCCATCCTCGCCATCGGCGATTGCCCGGGAGGCGGCGGCCCGCAGCGCGATCAGGCGACCGGCGACGGACACGGCGCGAGTTCGAAACCGATTCGAGCCGGAAACGGCGGTTGACGATCGAAAGCAGGTGGCCATGGTGTATGACCCGGGGCATCGAGGTTTTGACGGTCCGATGTGGAGATTTCTCCTGAACGAGCCAGTGCGGCCCGACATCAATTTCACGCACAACCAGACGTACTATGGCGTCATGGTGACCCTGCCGTTCGGGGGCTAAAAGGCGGGAAAATCATGTCTTGTTAACGGCGTGAGTGGCCTCTACCATGCGGTATGCCTTTTAAACAACTTGGACTTTCTGAGGAGGTGCTGCGCGGCGTGCAGGCGGCGGGATACACCGAGCCGACGCCGGTTCAACTGCGCGCGATTCCACTCGTTTTGGCCGGCAAGGACGTCATCGGTTCGGCGCAAACCGGCACCGGCAAAACCGCGGCGTTTGCGCTGCCGATTCTCACGCTCCTGAAAACACACGGCAAATGCCGTTGCCTCGTGCTGGGACCGACCCGCGAACTGGCGGCGCAGGTGGAGACCGCCTTCCGTGATTACGGGCGGTTCACGAATTTGAAAACCGTGGCCGTGTTCGGCGGCGTCGGTTACGGCGATCAGAAGCAGGGATTGCAACGCGGCACGGACATCGTGGTCGCGACGCCCGGTCGGTTGTTGGATTTGATGGAGCAGGGGTTCGTGAAGCTGCAGGACGTGAACCTGCTGGTGCTCGACGAGGTGGACCGCATGCTGGACATGGGGTTCCTGCCCGACGTGCGGCGGATCATCGACCACTGTCCGAAGAACCGTCAGACGCTCCTGTTTTCCGCGACGGTCCCGCCCGAGATCGAACGGCTGGCGGCGTGGGTATTGCGACAGCCGGAGAAGGTTGAAATCGGCATCAGCCGTTCGCCCGCCGACACGGTGACGCACGCGTGTTACCCGGTTGCGACCAGCCAGAAGTTCCAGTTGCTCGCGGCCTTGCTGCAACGCACCAATTTCGACAGCGTGCTCATCTTCTCGCGCACTAAACACGGCGCCGACAAGATCGCGGCCCGGCTCAGGGCCGAGCGGCATTCGGTGGTGGCGTTGCACTCGAATCGCACGCAACGCGAGCGGATCGAGGCCTTGGATGGTTTCAAGTCGGGCAAATATGAAGTGATGGTCGCGACGGATATCGCCGCGCGTGGGCTGGACGTCGAAGATATCTCGCATGTGATCAACTACGACGTGCCGCAGCATCCCGAGGATTACGTGCATCGGATTGGCCGCACGGGCCGCGCGCAGAAGGTGGGCGATGCGTTCACGCTGGTGACGATCGAGGAACTCGAATATCTGCGGGCCATCGAACGGTTCATCGGCCAGAAGATTCCGCAACTCAAGCTGGAGAATTTCACTTACGTCCTGACCCCGCTTTTTGAAGGGAAGCAAATCTCCGGGGACCGCCGTAGCGTCCGCGCCGTCCGCACGATGAAGGGTTATTCCTTCAGCCCGAGCCGGCGGAGACGGTAGGGCGAAACCACGTGAAACGCAGTGAGACGGGGAACGGGTCTCGCCCTGCCTATAACTCTACCGACCCGCACGCCATGTGCCAGACGCGGGCGAAGGACAGGGTCGAGCTGTGACTCGACCCACGCTGTCCTTCCACAGCGCGCTGCGTCAAGGCCAGATTTTTCACGCGAGCACAGGTACCTTTGTTTGGCGGCTTGCGTTGCGGGTCGGGGTTTGCGATGGTCGGTGCTCGAGGGGATGATGAATCTGCACGAATACATTCTGCTCGCGTTCAGTTCGCTATTTATCATTGTTGACCCGATTGCCGCTCTGCCGGCGTTCCTGGCGATGACGCCCACAGATTTGCCGGCCAGTCGGATCCGGATGGCGCGACTGGCGTGCTGCGTGGCGGGAGGCGTGTTGATTATTTGCGCCGCGACGGGAAAGTGGATTTTCCGGTTGCTCGGCATCACGCTTCCGGCATTCCAGATGGGCGGCAGCATCGTGTTACTGCTGGTGGCGCTGGACATGCTGAGAGCCCGTCGCTCCGAAGTTCGCGAGACGAGCGAGGAAACGGCCGCCGGCGCGGACAAGGAGGACATTGCGATTACGCCACTGGCTGTTCCCATGTTGGCTGGACCGGGCGCGATCACCACGGCGATTTTGATGCAGAACGAGGCGGAAGGGGTGGTGCAGCACATGGCGCTGTATGTCTGCATCGTAGCGGTATGTGTCATCAGTTACGTCATCCTGCGCATGTCGGCCCATGGGTTGCGATGGATCAGTCCCTTGGCGATGAAAATCGCGGCGCGCCTGATGGGGTTGCTTCTAGCGGCCGTGGCGATGCAGTTTATGTTGAATGCCTTGAAGACAGTAATACTGCCTTCCAGGTGATATCTTTATCCAAGGGAGACGGGAGTCGTGATGACGACAGGACGCGGGCAGGAGGAGTGTTGAGGTCACGGGTACTTGCGGAAACTGGAATCGAATCTTTGCGCTTCTGTTGCCGTGGCTGGATAATCGATTCCCCGCTTTGAACGATTTGCGAACCTTGCGGTTTGAGCTGCCGAGGGTTACCGCTCACTGGCCGGCTTGCAGTCGCGCAAGCGCGTTCTGCGCCAGAGTGAAATCGGGCCTGATCCGTAGCGCCTGCTCGTACTGTACAATCGCTTCCGGCACCCGGCCCACCCGCGCCAGAGCGTTTCCCAGATTGTAGTGGACTTCAGCGATATCGGGTTTGATCCGTAGCGCCTGCTCGTA
>PLTX01000021.1 GCA_003164675.1 Verrucomicrobiota bacterium
CTTTCCAACGCGATTAAATACAATAAGGAGCAGGGAACGGTGGTCGTGGACTGCACCGTGATCAGCCCGGAGCGCACGCGCATCAGTGTCAAGGACACCGGCGCAGGATTGACTCCGGAAAAACTGGCGCAACTATTNNCGTTCAATCGTCTCGGACAAGAGGCCAGCGGCGTGGCAGGCACGGGCATCGGCCTCGTAGTGACCAAGCAACTGGCAGAACTGATGGAGGGCGTCCTCGGCGTGGAAAGCACGGTCGGGATGGGAAGCGAGTTCTGGGTCGAACTGCTCTCGACTGCGGCGCCAGAACCTGCCGTTGGCGGGGCCGAACCTGCAGAACAAGCACAACCGCGACGGCCGACCGGCACGCGCATCCGCACCCTGCTCTATATCGAGGACAACCCGGCGAACATGGAGCTGGTCGAGCAACTCATCGCGCGGCGCACTGACTTAAGGCTGTTGACGGCGGTGAACGGGACTCTCGGCATCGAGCTGGCGCGAGCCTCTCCGACGGACGTGATTCTCATGGACATCAACCTGCCTGGAATCAGCGGTATCGACGCTCTGAAGATCCTGCGCGAAGATCCGTCCACAGCGCACATCCCTGTCGTTGCCTTGAGCGCCAATGCCATGCCACGCGACATCGCGAAGGGCTTGGAGGTGGGATTTTTCAGCTATCTCACCAAACCCATTAAGGTCAAAGAGTTCATGGAGACGTTGAACGCGGCCCTGGAGTTTGCAGAAGAAACGGTTGGTCACAGCACCTAACGCAGGACAAATACCATGATCAGTTCATCGGACATTCTGAAAGCCAGCATCCTGATCGTTGACGATCAGGAAGCCAATGTCTCTCTGCTGAAGCAAATGCTGTGCGGTGCCGGCTACGTTTCCATCGCCTCCACGAGGGATCCGCACGAGGTCTGCGAATTGCAGCGTAAGAACCGCTATTCCCTGATTCTGCTCGACCTCCAGATGCCCGGCTTGGATGGATTCCAAGTGATGGAAGGCCTGAAGGCCATCGAAACCGACGGCTATCTTCCTGTCCTCGTGGTTACCGCCCAACCGCTTCACAAGCTGCGCGCGCTCAAAGCCGGGGCGAAGGATTTCGTCAGCAAACCGTTCGATCTCGCAGAGGTATTGATGCGAGTTCACAACATGCTCGAAGTCCGCTTGCTGCACCTGGAAACCAAGAAACTCTACGAGCAAGTCGTCGCGGAACAGAAAGTGTCCGAGCAACTGCTGCTTATCTTTCGCTCCGGCCCGGGGGCCGTGAGCATCAACACCGTCGCTGACGGACGGTTTATTGACGCCAACGAGGAGCACTGCAGATTCTTCGGCTATTCGCGAGAAGAGCTCATCGGACGAAGCGTCACGGACTTCAACCTCTGGGCCAATCCCGAAGACCGGGCGCCCGCGATGCAGCGACTCCTCAAGGAAGGAGCGATGCGCGGCTTCGAAGCCAAACAGCGCCGCAGGTCCGGCGAAGTGCGCGATGTCCTGGCCTCCCTTGAATTGATCGAACTGGCCGGGGAGAGCGAGCCCGTGTTGATCTCCATGTCCACCGACATCACCGAGCGCAAACAGGCCGAACAGGCGCTACGCGCCTCCGAACTTAGTTATCGGCGGTTATTCGAATCGGCGAAGGACGGCATTCTGATTCTAGACGTTGACACGGGACGCATCACCGATGCGAACCCTTTCCTGGTTGAACTATTGGGTTTTTCTCACAGTGAAATGGTCGGCAAGACCGTCGGGGAACTCAGTCCGTTCAAGGACATCGAGTCCAATCAAGCCATGTTGGAGCGACTACAACAACACGGGTATGTCCGCTATGAAAACCTGCCACTGGAAACGAGAGATGGTCGCAAGATTGCCGTGGAGTTTGTCTGCAATGTGTATCCAGCCGGTGACCGCAACGTGATCCAATGCAATATCCGCGACATCACCGCACGCAAGCAGGCCGAGGAGCAGTTGAAGACATCGGTCAAGGAAGTTGGCGACCTGAACACCGAGATCCGGGGTTTTTACCATACCCTCTCACACGAACTGAAGACGCCGCTCACCTCCGCCCGCGAGTTTGTTTCCATTGTCATGGATGGTCTCGCCGGCCCGCTGAACGAAACCCAATTGGAATATTTGGGCATCGCCAAAGAGAGCTGCGATCAGTTGCGCCTCTATATCAATGACATGTTGGATGTGACGCGACTGGAGACTGGGAAACTGAGCCTCGACTTCCAATCGGGACCCCTGGCGCCGCAGGTTGAAGCCGTGGTGAAAATGCTGACCCCGGCCGCGATGGGAAAAGGGATCAGCCTGAGCTGTGACTCTCAGCCGGACCTGCCGGCCGTCTCCTTCGACAAGTATCGCATCGTGCAGTTGCTCACGAATCTCATCACGAATGCCATCAAGTTTACCCCGGCAGGAGGTCAAATCCGCGTCAGCGTCAGCGAGGCTTCGGCGGACCCCGAATGCCTCCAGGTAGCGGTGCGCGATACCGGGCGGGGCATTCCCAAGGACCAACTCGACCTGATCTTTAGTCGCCGCTATCAGGCGCACCGCGATGACGCGATGGCCGAGTCACGTAGCGGCCTGGGTTTGGGCTTGTACATCTGCCAGGAATTGGTGCAGTTGCATGGCGGCCGCATCAGCGTGGAAAGCGAACTGGGCCAGGGCAGCACTTTCACCTTCACGATCCCGAAACCTTGCCCGCTGGAGCAGATACTAAACACTGTCCGCACCCTTTTACCCGAGGAATCACGAAACCGCCGGGGAACGCAAATTCAACCGGCTACCAAGCCCGTGAAGCCCTGAACATGAGATGGGTCAATGGACCGAGAAACGGTATTCAACACGAACTGTGAAAAAGATACTTGTCATTGATGATGACGAAAAAATCGCTCAGGCTCTCAAAATTCGCTTGAAGCCTGCGGGCTATGAGGTGTTAACCGCAGCGGACGGGGTTTACGGCCTCAGTCTGGCCATGGAGCACAAACCTGACCTGGTTATCCTGGACATTTGGATGCGGGTCGGAGGGGGCTTTTCCGTAGCCTACCGCCTTCGCGAGCGGGCTCCCGAGGTGCCCGTTATTTTCATCACCGCCAGCAAGCGGGCGGAGTTGAGAGAAATGGCGAACAATCTCGGCGCCGTGGGCTTCATTGAGAAGCCGTGGCAACCCGAAGAGCTTCTGGCGGCGGTGACTACCGCCTTAAAAGGCAGGTCGCCTTCGCCGGTCACTCCGGAGCATCCCTCCGAGCCTCAGCCCACAGCCCACAGGATGGCGACCACCGTCAGCAACTTCCCGGTCACCCACCCATGACCCCCAGGCCGCCAGCCAGGATTACCGGGCGGAAAAAAATCTTGATCGTGGAAGATGATCGCAAGATCGCGCTGGCCTTGGCCCTGCGATTGCGGGCGGCCGGGCAGGATGTCCTATTGGCTTACGATGCCCTAGCCGGTGTGATCACCGCCCGCAAATACGGGCCGGACCTGGTGTTGCTGGATATTTGCCTGCCTGCCGGCGACGGGTTTCTGGTCGCGGAAAGGATTCAATCCCTGCTGCCCACGCTCACGCCCGTCATTTTCATGACCGCCAGCCGGCAGCCGGGATTGCGGGAGGAGGCGACCGCCCTCGGCGCGGCCGGATTTCTGGAAAAACCGTTTGAAGTCGAGGAACTGATTGCCGCGATTCAGGACGCCCTCGACCCACCAGAGAAACCGGAGGGCAAACTGTTAGGGTAGTTCTTCTCGGAAAGAAAGAGGTTAAGAATGAAATCCCCGCTCCACATCCTGCACTTGGAGGATGATCCAAACGATGCCGCGCTCGTTCAATCCACCCTGAAAGCCGAGGGCATCACCTGTGCGACCACCCGCGTGCAAAACCGCGATGATTTTGTGGCGGCGCTGGAACGCGGGAATGTTGACTTGATCCTTTCGGATTTCTCGCTGCCCGCGTTCGATGGGTTGTCCGTAGTGGAAATCGTGCGCGCCAAATGGCCCGACCTGCCGGTCATTCTGGTTTCCGGGACGCTGGGCGAGGAACGGGCCATTGATTCGCTCAAGAGCGGCGCGACGGATTATGTCCTGAAGGAACATCTCGCCCGGCTCGCTCCGGCGGTGCGCCGTGCCATGCACGAAGTCGAAGAACGAGCCGAACGCCGGCGGTTGGAGGCGCAGTTTATCGAAGCGCAAAAAATGGAAGCGATCGGCCAGCTCGCCGGCGGCGTGGCGCATGACTTTAATAACATCCTCGCGGTCATCATGGGTTGCGGCGAATTAATCACGTCAAAACTTGGCGCAGACAGTCCGCTGCGAAAATATACCGAGGAGATCCAGCACGCGTCGAAGCGTGCCGCCGGGTTAACGCAGCAACTGCTCGTCTTCAGCCGCAAACAAACGGTGGAACCCGTCGTGCTCGACCTCAATGACGTGGTGAAAGACCTGGACAACATGCTGCCGCGCCTCATTGACGAGAACATCGCAATGACGATTGTTCCCGGAAAACAAATCGGACGCGTCAAGGCCGACCCCGGCTACGTCGAGCAAGTGCTGATGAATCTGGTCGTCAATGCCCGCGATGCCATGCCCAACGGCGGCAAGCTCACCATCGCCACCAACAATGTCACGCTCGATGAAGACTACGCGCGCGCTCACACGGGCGCAATTCCCGGCGACTACGTGATGCTCAGTGTCAGCGACACGGGAACCGGCATGACCGACGAAGTCAAAGCGCGGCTGTTTGAAGCATTTTTCACAACGAAGCCCAAGGGCAAAGGCACCGGCTTGGGCCTGGCGACCTGCCGTACCATCGTCCAACAATCCGGCGGCCACATCGGCGTTTACAGTGAAATTGGCAAGGGCACGACCTTCAAGATTTATCTTCCGCGAATCGAGCAGCCGCTGGATGTCGCGGCCAGACCGATCCAAGCCGGGCCGTTGCCGCGGGGGACGGAAACCTTGCTAATCGTGGAAGATGAGCCATCCGTAAGGCATCTCGCTGCGGGCGTGTTGGAAGCGCAAGGCTACAACGTGCTGCGCGCGAACAACGGCCAGGATGGGTTGCGCGTGGCGCGGGAGCATAGAGGATCACCGATTCGTTTGGTGGTCACCGATGTCATCATGCCGCAGATGGGCGGCAAAGTGATGGCCGAGTGGTTAAGAACAACTTATCCCGATATCAAAATCCTCTTCACGTCGGGTTACACCGACGACGCCATCGCCCAGCATGGCGTGCTGGAGACGGGCGTCGCGTTTCTGCCGAAACCATACACACCGGGGATCCTCGCCCGCAAAGTGCGCGAGTTGCTGGATAAATCAGATTAGAAGGAAGCGATTGACGACCCAAGAAAACATGGCCACCGATGGTGCGGCAACTGCCAGCCGTTTTCCGATCAGGCTTCTCACCGTCGCCTTTGTTCTGACGACCATAGCTTTCGCCTGGTTTGGCTGGAATATTTTCGATGCGGGTCGCGATGAGAAAGCGTTTACAGACCGGCTGTCGCGAATCGAGGAACTCCGAGGCGTCATCGTCCATCTAGACGAAGTGTTGACCGTGTCCGCGCGCATGGCGGCGGCGACGGGAGATTTGCGATGGGAAGATCGCTATCATCATTTCGAACCGCAATTAGATACCGCGATCAAGGAAACAATAAAAATTGGAACCAGCCCCTCCAACATCAAAGCCGCGACCAAGACGGATGCGGCGAACATCACGTTGGTGGAAATGGAAAACCGCGCCTTTGCGTTGGTCCGTGCCGGCCGCAAGGAGGAGGCGCAGGCTGTATTGTTCAGTCCCGAGTATGAAAACCAGAAAAACATTTATGCCGAAGGGATAACGTCGTTCGTTGACCAAGTCAGGCGCGAAGTTGATGAAGGTGTGCGAAAGGAGCAGCGCATTGATTTGCTCTTAATAATCGCTTCTGTGGTTGTAGGAGGAATATCGCTTGTAGCATGGTTGTCGGCTGTGCGCGGCGTGCGACGATGGCGTGCCCAATTATTGGGTAGCCTCCACCGGCGCGTCGAGGCAGAGGAAAATCTGCGCGAGGCGCACGCGGAACTGGAGGTGCGAGTCCAGGAGCGCACCACTGAACTGGGAAAAACCAACCAAGCCTTGCAAGCGGAAATCACCGAGCGCCAACGCACCGAGGAACACCTTCGCGTGCAGGCCACAGCACTCGATGCGGCAGCCAATGCCATTGTGATTACCGATCACAACGGCGCGATCCAATCGGCTAACCCCGCTTTCACGGCACTTACCGGCTACACAGCACCGGAGATCGTCGGACAGAACCTGCGCATCCTTAAAAGCGGCAAACAGGATGAGGCGTTCTATCGAAATCTGTGGCAGACGATTTCCTCCGGTCAGGTCTGGAGCGGGGAACTTACCAACCGCCGCAAGGACGGCAGTCTCTATGTCGATGAGATGACGATCACCCCGTTGCGGAACGCCGACGGTGTGATCGCCCGTTACATTGCCATTAAGCAGGATATCACCGGGCGCAAAGAGCTTGAAGCACAAATGGAGCGGCTACGCACTGAACACGCACGCATTTTGAACTCCATAGGGGAGGGCGTGCACTGGATTGACGTTGATGGGCGAATTAAATTTGAAAATCCTGCCGCTGCAAAAATGCTTGGCTATGAGGTCTCCGACCTGATCGGCAAGCCGGCGCATGCCACCATGCATCATACGCGGGCCGACGGCGCCGCCTACCCGCAAAGCGAATGTTCTATTTACGCGACTTTGAGAGATGGGGTGGTTCGCCGCGTGTCAGGCGAGGTCTTTTGCCGAAAAGATGGGTCGAGCTTTCCCGTCGAATATATATGCACGCCGGTTTACAACGAGAACGGACGTTCCGGCGGCTCCGTGGTTATATTTACCGACATCACGGAGCGCAAGCGCGCGGAAGAGGCTCTACAGGAACGGGCGAAGTTGGCGGCGCTGGAAGCGGATGTGGGCACGGCACTCACACGGGGCGGGACGTTTGCGGAGATGCTTCGGCTGTGCAGCGAGGCGATCGTGCGACATCTGGACGGGGCGTTCGCGCGCATTTGGACGCTGAACGAGCGCGAGAAGATGCTGGAGTTGCAGGCCAGCGCCGGCAGGTACACGCACCTCAACGGACCGCATGGACGCGTGCCCGTCGGTAAATTCAAGATCGGACTGATTGCAGAAGAACGAAAGCCGCATCTGACCAACCAGGTGGTGGGCGATCCGCGCGTAGGCGATCAGGAATGGGCCAAACGCGAAGGCATGGTCGCCTTTGCCGGTTATCCCTTGTTGGTCGAAGATCGTTTGGTCGGTGTGGTGGCGATGTTCGCTTGTCACACTCTTACCGATACGACCCTGCAAGCCTTGGCCTCGATCTCCAACAACATCGCCGTGGGCATCGAGCGCAAGCGCGCGGAAGAGGCGCTACGTGCATCACAGCAGATCATCGAAGGGATTATCAACGCGATACCCGTGAGGGTGTTCTGGAAGGACAAGAATCTCGTTTACTTGGGGTGTAACGCAGTATTCGCGCGCGATGCGGGATTTGCCGATCCGAAGGACATCATCGGGAAAGATGATTACCAGATGGGGTGGCGAGATCAAGCGGACTTGTATCGCGGCGATGACCGCCAGGTCATCGAGAGCGGCTGCTCCAAGCTTTTCATCGAAGAACCCCAGACGACCCCCGAAGGGAACACCATCACGCTTCTTTCGAGCAAGCTACCTCTGCGCAGTTCCAAGGGGGAGATCAGCGGCATACTCGGAACGTATATGGACATCACCGAGCGCAAAAGAGCCGAGGAGGTGTTGCGGCAGCGCGTGAAACTGCAGGATCAACTCGTCCATACCGCTGCAGCGGTGCCCGGCATGATTTATTCCCTGCGATTGCGTCCCGACGGTTCCACCCAGATGCCGTATGCGAGCGGGGCATTGAGCGAAATCTTCGACCTGCAACCCGACGACGTCATCGAGGATGCGGTTCCCATCTTCTCATTGGTCCACCCGGACGACCTCGGGCATGTGCAAGCAACTATTGCCGAGTCCGCCCGCACGTTGAATCCATGGCGTGACGAGTTCCGTGTGCGCCATGCCCGGCTGGGGGAACTCTGGGTCGAGGGACATTCAGTGCCGCAGCGCGAACCCGACGGCAGCATCTTATGGCACGGCTTTGTTCAGGACATCACCGAGCGCAAACGGCTCGAAGCCCTGTTATTTCAATCCCAGAAACTGGAAACCGTCGGCAAACTGGCAGGCGGTATCGCGCACGAGTTCAACAGCATCCTGACGGCCATCATCGGCCAGAGTGAATTACTGCTCGGCGATCTTCCCGCCGGGAGTCCGCTGGCCAAAAACGCGACCGAAATCAGCCAAGCCGCCGAGCGGGCCGCGACGTTGACGCGACAGCTTCTGGCTTACGGACGCAAACAAATTCTCCAGCCCGAAATCCTCGATCTGAACAATGTCCTGGCGGGCATGGATGGCATGTTGCGTCCCTTGATGGGCAGCAATGTGGACCTGCTCATCGTTCCCGCTGTTGGCCTGCAAGCGGTGAAAGCCGACGCCGGACAGATCGAGCAGGTCATCATGAACATCGCCATCAACGCCCGCGATGCCATGCCCAACGGCGGCAAACTCACGCTCGAAACCGCCAACGTCACGCTCGATCAGGAATACGTCAGCCGTTTTCCTGAATTGAAGGCAGGAGAATACGTGATGCTGGCCATCACGGACACGGGGGCAGGCATGAGCGAGGAAGCAAAGACCCGTGTGTTCGAGCCGTTTTTTTCCACCAAAGGCGTTGGCCAGGGGACAGGGTTGGGATTGTCCACTTGTTACGGCATCATCAAACAAAGCGGCGGTGATATCAGCGTCGATAGCGAGCCGGGTCGGGGCACGACTCTCAAGATTTATCTGCCGCAAGTTGAACCGCAGACGAAGATTCCCATTCAGCGTCTTGACTCACCTGATTTACCGCGCGGGACGGAAACCATTCTGCTGGTCGAGGATGATCCCGCGTTGCGTGCGATGGCTGCGACATTGTTAAGACGACTGGGTTACACGGTTTTGGCGGCGGACGATGACCTCGAAGCCTTGAGCCTGACCCACCAGGAAAGCACAGGATACATTGATTTGTTGTTCACGGATGTCGTGACGCCTCAAATGAGCGGCAAAGAATTGTCCGATCGCATCCACGCGTTGCATCCGAACACCAAGATTCTTTTCGCGTCCGCATATACGGAGAGCGCCATCGTTCATCAGGGGGCACTGAATCCCGGCGTGGAGCTCCTGCAAAAACCGTTCACGCCGTCCGCGCTGGCCCTCAAAGTGCGGGAAGTGCTGGATCAACCGAGCGCTCCGAAACCGGACACCGCGCAAGAAACATTCGGACTCATGGAAATCCCCCGTGGGGCGAACACCCCATAGCCCCCGCCGCGATTGCCGCGACGAATCAAACGGTAGCGTGCTTTCATCTCTTCTTTCACGCAACCGCGACAATAGGCGAGGCCGACTCCGCAGTGTCAGCGAGTAGTGGGCGAGTTAACGCCTGTTACGCTGAATTCTCACGGAGTAGGAAAACTGGTGTCCGTTTTGGTGTCCGTTGCGGACCACACGGCTCCAAGCTCATTGCTGCCCACGCAGTTAGAGATGGAGGCGGGTGTCGGAATCGAACCGACGTTAGGAGTTTTGCAGACTCCCGCCTTACCACTTGGCTAACCCGCCCTCGCTCAACTCAGCTAGAATACCATGCCCGGCGGCTCGTGGCCACTGGAAAAAAAGCTGGTGACGGCGGCACGGTCCATCTTCTATACTCCCTGCCCAAATAGGTGATAGCTTCCAGCGTCTGTCGATCCTGATTCCCGTCTTCAATGAGGCCAACACGGTCGAGGAGATTCTTCGCCGCGTCCGCGCTGCGGATTCCTGCGGCTTGGAAAATGAAATCGTTCTCGTGGACGACGCCTCCACCGACGGCACCAGCGACGTCCTCAGGAAACTTCAGCAGGTGGGCGGGGTCAAAATCATTTCGCATCCCGTCAACCGCGGCAAGGGTGCGGCCCTCCGCACGGCTCTCGAACACGCCACGGGCGACATCATTCTCATTCAGGATGCCGACCTCGAATACGATCCGTCGGATTATCCAAACCTGCTGCGACCGATCCTCGATCACCGCGCGGACGTGGTCTATGGCTCGCGGTTCACGGGCGGCACGCACCGCGTGTTGCTCTTCTGGCATTACATGGCCAACCGCCTCCTCACGCTGCTGTCGAACATGCTCTGCAATCTCAACCTCACCGACATGGAAACCTGCTACAAGGTCTTCCGCCGTCAATGCGTCGAGGGGATGAAGCTTACGTCCGACCGTTTCGGCATCGAACCGGAATTGACCGCCAAACTGGCGCGCCGTCGCTACCCTTCTACGAAACCGGCATCAATTATGCCGGCCGCGATTACACCGAAGGCAAGAAAATCAACTGGAAAGACGGCCTCGCCGCCCTCTGGTTCATTTTCCGCTACCGGTTTTTCGACTGACGACGGCGGGCGCATTGGCGGCTCGTCCTCCGGCCTACGTATGCGCAAATTCTCGTAGTCGGCCAACGACCCTCTCCAGCGCTACGACGATTTTTTCGACATCTCCGGTGGCATTGCTCGCGCCAAACGAAAATCGCACCGCCGCCCGTGTCAATTCGTGCGACAGTCCCATCGCCTTGAGTACGTGCGACGGTTCGAGGGAACCGACCGCGCACGCTGACCCGCTCGAAACAGCCACACCTTCGAGATCGAGCCCGAGCAACAGTCCCTCTTCCTCGCAGCCTTCAAAGCTGAAATTGATCGTGTTGCCGATGCGCAGGTCCGCGTGACCGTTGCGATGCGAAGCGGAAACCCGTCTCGCGATCTCCTCGCCAAGTCTCTCGGTCAACCCGAACAGCCGGCGTTGCTCGTCCCCCATCTTCGCGGTCGCCAGTTCGGCGGCCTTCGCCAACCCAACGATCGCCGCCACGTTCTCCGTGCCCGCGCGCCGGTCGTTCTCGTGGCTGCCGCCGAATAGCAACGGGGCCATCTTCGTCCCGCGCCGCGCGTACAGCACACCGATGCCCTTCGGTCCGTAAAACTTGTGCGCGGCGATGGACAGCAAATCCACCGCCCAGTCGCCCACATTCACCGGGACCTTGCCGAACGATTGCACCGCATCCGTATGAAACGCGACGCCCCGCTCGCGGCAGACCGCCGCCAGTTCCGGAATGGGCTGAATCGTGCCGGTTTCGTTGTTCGCCGACATCACCGAGACCAACACCGTATCGTTGCGGATCGCCTTTCGCAGGTCGCCAGGATCGACCAGGCAATCACGGCTCACGGGCAGATACGTGACGTCGCACTCGCCCGTCTTTTCAAGGTGTTGGCAGGCGTGCAACACCGCGTGGTGTTCGATGCTGCTGGTGACAATGTGGCGACCCTTCTTCCGCAAGGCTCGCGCCACGCCAAACACCGCCATGTTGTCGGCTTCGGTGCCGCCTCCCGTGAAGACAATCTCGCCCTCCTGCGCGCCCAACAGTTTCGCCATGCGCACCCGCGCATCATCCACCGCCGCCCGCGCTTCGCGACCGAACACGTGCACGCTGCTGGCATTGCCGAAATGTTCCCGCAGATAGGGCCACATGGCTTCCAGCACCGCTGGGTCCAGCGGCGTGGTCGCGTTGTGGTCGGCGTAGATGCGTTTCATGGTCAATTGTAGCCGCGAATCTTATTCGCGGTTCGGTTTGTAGCTGCGAATCTTATTCGCGTTCGTCATCCGCGAAAATGTTTCGCGGCTACAAGATTCAAATCCCTGCGCCGTGTGTGTGCCCGATCATCCGTTCGAGGTCCGCGGCCGCCGTCTTCATAATCGTCTTGCCGCCCTCCTGATACACCACCGTGCGAGGCGGCACAGAATCCAGCAGCCAGACATTGCCGCCGATGATCGACCCCTGGCCTATTGTCACATCGCCCAGAATCGTCGTCCCGGCGTAAATCGTCACGTCATCCTCGATGTTCGGATGGCGCTTGATGCCCTTGACGACGCGTCCCTTGGCATCCTTGGGGAAACTCTTCGCGCCGAGCGTCACGCCCTGGTAAATTTTCACCCGCCGGCCGATCACGGTCGTCTCGCCGATGACCACGCCCGTGCCGTGATCGATGAAAAAGTGCGGCCCGATCACGGCGCCCGGATGAATGTCGATGCCCGTCTTGTTGTGCGCCCATTCCGTCATGATCCGCGGAATCAACGCCACGTGCCGACGATACAGCAAATGCGCCATCCGCTGCACCGCAATCGCTTCGATCCCCGGATACGCCAGTATGATCTCCTCGTTGCTGATCGCCGCGGGATCGCCCTCGTACGCCGCCGTCACGTCCGTCTGCAGAACCGCCCGCACGCCCGCCAGCTCGCTCAAAAACTCCTGCGTCACTCGCGCCGCTGTTCCCGGCAAATCGTTCTTGTCGCATTCGTCGCACGGACGATACTCCAGGCTCCGGTGAATCTCGTTCTCCAGCCGCCGCGCCAGCGACGACACCAGCTCCGAGGTGTACTCGGTCAGTTGATTGGAATGAATCGGGTCCTTGTCGTAAAATCCGGGGAACACCAGCCGCAGCAAATCCCGCGTGATCTCCACCACCGCGTCCCGCGACGGCAGGTTCACCCCGTCCAGATGATTGATCCCGCCGTACTTGTGGAACGAATCAACCAGCCCATCGACAATCAGCGCCAGCTTCTTTGCCATAACGCATCCAATCTACCCGCGAACCTCTCCCTTTTCACCTCAATAATTGGCTCCTTTTACCCCTCCCGCCCACCTGAATTGGCTTTGTTTTGGTGCTTTTTTGCAAAACAAAGCCAATTGAAAATTGGGAGAAAATTAGGCGCAAGTATCTGTCCCTCAACCATATCAAATCGCGCTCCCCTCGAAAAACATTGGCTTTGTTTTTCCCAATTTAATATTTCGCGCAGCCGTCTGTCTTGAGCCCATCATTCGGACCGGTAGGGCGAGCGTCCCGCTTGCCGTCGTTTCCCCCTTTGGAGTGCGGCGACTTGCCCGCCCCGATTCCGAGTCGGGGTCGCCGCTTTGCCGTTGGCCGCCTCCCCTCTCCTTTTGACGCGAGCCGCCGACTATCTGTGGGCATAGCAAAGCGCCCTCCGCCCGGAGCCGAATCTTCTCCCATTGAGGAAGTCCCATATAGAGACGGATTTTTACCGGAAGCCCCTGCCCGGCATCATCCTCAAGCCACCACAGTCTTTCGCCAGCCCGCAATCGACTGCGTGAGTATTTGCGGATGTACTCCATTTTCTTCTCTGGCGACAGTTGGGCGAAATCATCGTAGGAAATGTCCATCTTCGTGAATAGAGACGAGTCCCTGTCCATCTCCAACACGAATCGCGGAGCGTGTGAAATCCGAACGTGCGTGATTCTTTCCTCGTATCGACCCCACTTCACGGACGGCATCCCGCCCATTTTGCCGAAGATGATGTAGATGTGCTTCACGTCCGCGTCGCGCATCCCCTCGAAAACGCTATTGCCAACCGTGAGCCATGAATCTTTGTTGACAGTCTTGACCTCGACACCGAACCCGTTGGCGCGAATGTCTGGGAAGGCGTGAGGGTGAAAAGTGGGGTTGATTTCGATGCTCTCGCCCTTGGCGACGGAAACGAGCACTTCCTTGACTCGCTTCTCAAATGCTTCCGGGGATTGGCAGGATGGGTCTTGAACGTCCTTCCCCAGTTGCGCCACGGCCTTGTCCAGCAATGCCTCGAATTGCTCGGTGGTCACGCGAGACAGTCTCGTGCCGCCTTCGCAATATGCCAAGCCAAAACCGGCGGCACGGCGTTGCCCACTTGCCGCTCGATTTTTCCAGAGGCCTTTTGGCGGAGGACATTATGGCGATCTTTGGAGTTTTGTTGCGGGATGATATTCTAAAGAAAAAGAACTCGCCGGTCGCGGACGTTGATAAAACGCCAGCCGGATAAATCAGCCCGACTGTGGACACTCTGAGTAGGCGACGCCGCTCCGAAGTCATGGCAAAAGTCCGCTCGCGGGACAATGCCAGCTCCCCCTCAACAGGGAGAAGTACAACGACGTGGCTTTTTTCTTCCTCAAATATCACAACGTGTTTTGTCCCCAAACCCGCGACCTGTTTTCAGCCGGTAGCGTGGCCGGGAAGGAGCGCGGCGGGAATTACATTCTCCGGGCGCTGCAAAAAATCCAGAAAGAGATGGTCAAGGCGGCAGCCGAGCTTGAAGATTCGCTTTTCGTGGAGTATTGGAAGAAACACGTTCCGCCAGAAAAGCGGATAAAGGAATGGCTCAAACGGGCGGATGGCTTCGCGCAAGGCTGGACACCTTCGGAGGAGCTTTTCAAAGGAAGCGGTCAGACGCCCCCCGCAGACCTTTTCAAATCTGGCTAGTTATCTGGATAAGTCCCGTCGCAAAGGGTCAGGGTGAGGGTTCCTCCTTCCGCCCGCCATTCGTGTCCATCTTTCACGCGCCAACTCTACCCCACAATAAAAATAAATAAAACGGACAGCTACTTTAAGTGCTTGTCTGAATTATTGCAGGCACGTCCGCCTTTACCCCGATCCCGTCGTTCGCCGTGGATCCCGATTTCGAGATCGGGACTCCGAGATCCGCCCTGACTCCGAGGTTGGGGCCGGGCGCGCCGTACATCGTCCCGAATTGTAGGGCAAGCGCTCCGCTTGCCGTCGTTCCCCCTTTGGACTGCGGCGACTCGTCGCCGCTTTGCCGTTGGCTGCGTCCCCTCTCCCCCTTTGAGGGGGAACCGAGCCTTCGAGGAGCACCCTCGCCGTGCTGGCTGTATCCCCTCTCCCTGTTGAGGGGAACCGAGTCTTCGAGGAGCGACCTCGCAGTGCCTTGGTCGCAAAGGGTCAGGGTGAGGGTTTCCCTGTCCGCCCCCCATCCGCGTCGTGCTTCGCGCCATCCGCGCCTTCTTCGTGGGCTTCGTGTTCATCCCCCACGTCGTACTTCGTGGCATTCGTGTCTTCTTCGTGGCCTTCGTGTCCATCTTTCACGCGTCAACTCTATCCCACAATAAAATGAACAATACCGACAACTACTTTTAGGTGCTTGTCTGAATTATTGCAGTGACGGCTGCCTTTACCCCGATTCCTCGCTGTGCGCGAGCCGAGTCTGACGAGACGCCGCTCCGTTCCTTCGCGGCAATCTCCCGACCCCGCACATCAATCGACCGAAGGTCTCCAGCTTTATGTGGCTTTCAGGGCTCCCGTCGTGCCGTTCCTTGTAGCCGCCCCGTTTATCCCGACCCGAGGTCGGGGCTCTGTCGGGGCGTGCCGCGTCGTTTGGAGGGCCACTGCCTGCCCAGAATCTTTCCCCCGACCCTCGGGCGACTCGCAGATAGATCATCCAAGGTTCCACACGCTGGGACTCCGCGCGGCAACTCCTCACCTCTCGTTTGCCGGCAACGTCCGCTCAGGTGAAGAAACGGGGTCAGTTCTCATCCAAAACAACTGACGGCCTTCCGCAGGGTAATGCTGCGGCACCGACGCGATTCCGAACGGAACCGCACAACCTGCGCGGCGACTTCGCCGGTGAAATGCAGCCCAAGCCCTTTACACGAATCTCCCGATTTCACCCGAATCATTCTCGCCCCCTGCCTTCACCTTGGTCATTGTGCCTCAGCGGCTACCGCAGTATAATTCCACCGATGACGTATCAACCATCCCAATCGGCGACGGCCAAACCTGCCGCGTTCCGCCATCGGCTCGGACTCCTGGCCGTCCAACTCATCGGGGCGCAGGTTCTGTACCTCATGTTGGGGCTCTACCTGCTGCACAGCGGTTTCACTGCTCCCACAAATCCGCCATCGCGAGCGCCGTTTACCATCGGCGCATTCGCGTTCGGCATCCTGGGCGTGATCGCGTCCTTCCCCGCCGTCAAGATGTTCGCGCGACGACAACCTCCCGGCACCACCTTCCCCGCACTCGCTGCCGAACTTCAGAGACGGTTCCTCATCGGATTCGCCTTTTCGGAAATCGCTTCCCTGGCCGGGTTGCTCATCTTTTTTTTCTTCGCCGACATCACGACTTTGATTGTCCTGGTCGGCGTGGCCTGCGTCTCCATCGCCGCCCACTACCGGCGGGCGCGGAAGATCGTGGACGACTTCGAGCGGACACCGCTCTGACGCGACGCCAGAAAACGCGGACTCATACAAACTGCGCCGCGACTTCGTCGGCGAAGAGAATCCCGCGCTTGGTGGGCTGAAGCCGGTCGTGACTCCACTGGACCAAATCGGCGGACAGCAACTCGGCAATCTGTTTGTCCCAGCGGCCTTTCACCAACTCGGCGGGGACGCCGGCGTTCATGCGCATCCCGAACGCCGCGCGCTCGGCGGCCCGCAACTCGGGCGTAAGCGGTTCTTCATAGGCCAGCGCCCGCTCGCCCTTGCGCATCGCGGCGATGTAGCGGTCTGTGTCCGGCGCGTTTTGCCAGCGTTTGTCGCCAATGGTCGAACAGGCGCTCGGGCCGAGGCCGATGTAATCTTTGCCCTCCCAGTACGCAATGTTCTGCGCGCATTCGCGATTCGGCCTCGCGAAATTGCTGATCTCGTATTGACGATAGCCCGCCGCCGCCAACATCTCGATGCCGGTCTCGTACATTGCCAGTTCCACTTCTTCATCGGGCTTGATCAATCCCTGCTGCAGCAACGACCAGAATGGTGTGTCCTCTTCCAAAATCAGGCAATACGTCGAGAGATGCTCCGGCTCAAGCTGGATGGCCTTGGCCAACGTCCGTTTCCAATGTTCCATCGTCTGGCCCGGCAACCCGAACATCAGGTCGAGATTGATATTCTGAAAACCAGCCTCGCGCAGTCTGTCGTATGACTTGACGGCGCCCGTCACCGAATGCACGCGCCCAATCTTGTCCAACAACTCATCATCGAGCGCCTGGACACCCATTGATATGCGATTGACGCCAAACTCACGGAACAATTTCGCCTTCTCACTCGAAACCGTTGACGGATTGCATTCGATGGTCCACTCACTGACCTGCCCCAAGGGAACCTTGCTCGTGAGTCCTTCCAATACGCGCCGCATCAGCGGCGTGGGCAACAAGCTCGGCGTGCCGCCACCAAAAAAGATGGTCTTGGGTTGTAGCCGCGAAACCCTTTCGCGGTCCTGTCGCCCATTCCACGGTTGTAGCCGCGGAGCCGAGTCTGCGAGACCCGAGCCTTCTGTGCTTGGCTCGGAAACGTTTTCGCGGTCCGCCGCCCCACCGCGAATGAGATTCGCGGCCACAAGATCGAGTTCCAGCAGCAGCGCGTCAACATAATCCTCCATCTTCGCGGCGCTGCCCGCCTCCGAGTAAAACGCGCAGTAATTGCACTTCGCCGCGCAAAACGGCACGTGGATGTACAGGTGCTCGACTTTGGCCGCTTGAGTTCCCATACTTCTCACGCAACCATAGCCTTGTACATGACGGCAGACAAACCCCAAATCATCCTCGCCAGCGCGTCACCGCGGCGCGAGCGGCTGCTGCGCGAGTTGGGGTTGCGCTTCATTGTTGTGTGCCCGGACGGCATCGAGGAACTGGATGGCGGCGCGGCGCCCGACGTGGTGGCCATGCAGAACGCCCAACGCAAGGCCCGCGCGGTGGCGGGCCGGCATCCCCACTCGATGGTTATCGGCGCGGACACCATCGTCGTGCTCGACGGCAGAATTTTTGGCAAACCGCGCAACCGCGAGGACGCCTGCCGCATGCTCGGCCAGCTCGCGGGACGCCGTCACGAGGTCATTACGGGCGTCTGTCTCGTGCATCGCTCGCTCGATACGGAATTGGTCTTCGCCGACACCACCCGCGTGTGGATGCGCAGACTGGAACCCGCGCAGATCGCCGAGTACCACAACAAGATTGACCCGCTCGATAAAGCGGGGGCGTACGCCATCCAGGAGCACGGCGAAGGCATCGTCGAACGCATCGAGGGCAGCTACAACAACGTCATGGGACTCCCGGTCGAGCGGCTTCGGGCAACGCTTGAGCGGCTGGGCATACTGGGATTGGGCGACAGATAAGCGACGATCGTCAACCGCTCACGCGATCTGCTTCAGCGACGAACGAGTGTACTGACCATACGGATCCATATGAAGTCCTTCTGGATTCTTTCCGGTTGTGGAACGCGTTCAAAGCATTCGTTTGACACTCAACTGCTGGAATTAAGACTTGACAACCAATCATGTGAAGCATAGGAGGGCTACGCTGTTTGTGCAGGTGTCGGGATGTTACTTGGAGTTAACATTAACCATACGTCGCGCAACCGTAAGGAACCCCTCCACGCCATGAAATTCACCCCGCAGAGTTCGTTCACGCGAAAGTTGTTTCCAATCCTCGTCGGCGCATCCGCGCTGGTCTTTGCCGTTTTACAGGTTGGCGCCACCATCGGCACTTCGCTGCAGATGCAACTGGGCAACCCCAGCAGCGCCACCGCCAACGCCACCAACCACCACCATTACCTGATTCAGCGCACGGTCGAGGCGATTGATTATAGCGATACCAACGGCTGTCCCAACTGGGCAAGCTGGGACTTGACTTCGAGCGATGTAGGCTCAAGCGGGCGCGGAGATTTCCACACCGATACCAACCTGCCGTCGGGCTTTTACGAGGTCACAACGGGTGACTATACTGGCTCCGGTTACGATCGCGGTCACATGTGCCCGTCCGCTGATCGCACCGATAACCAAACGGACAATTCGCTGGTGTTTTACATGTCAAACATCATCCCGCAGACGGCCGACAACAATGAGGGTCCGTGGGAGAGTTTTGAGAGCTATTGCCGCACTTTGGCAGCAGCAGGCGATGAATTACTGATCACTTGCGGGCCCAGCACCTTCACCGGTTCCCGGATCAAGAGCGGGAAGGTTGCCATTCCTGGATACACATGGAAGATCGTCGTCGTGGTTCCTAAGGGCAGCGGTACTGCCCTCAGCCGCATCACCAGCACGAACCGTGTGATCGCCGTGAAGATGCCGAATATCGCAGGCATCAAGAGTGTCAATTGGACAAATTACATCACCTCAGCCAACCAGATCCAAACCGATACGGGATACACTTTCTTCTCGGCCCTGTCCTCAAGCGTCGCCGCGAAGCTGCGAGCCAAAGTGGACGGCCAGAGCGCGTCTGCCTCCAGCGCCAGCAGCGTCTCGACGGCCAGCGATGTAGTCGAAGAAAGCGTTAAAGTTGACGGCCAGAGCGCGGTTGCCTCCGACAGCAGCAGCGTCTCGACGGCCAGCACCACGCCTTTGGCTTCCGGACAAACTCGGACGCTCCGTATCGTTGAGTACAACATTGACTGCGACACTGGCACAATCACTCCCCTGCCGGGTCTGATTGCTCCCAGCAGCGGCAATGTGACGAACGGTGGCGTGCTCGAAGGGATTGGTGAAGAGATTATCAACGGCGATCCGGCACAGCCAATCGATGTTCTCGCGTTGAATGAGACGACCAGTAACACGAGCACCGTCCAGCCGATCGTGAACGCCTTGAATGCCTTCTACGCGTACCATACCAACCCGGCCGGCTATGCGATGAGCACCTATCAGGCAACGGAAAGCGGCGGCAGCCCCAGCACCGGAAACGGCCCCAACGCCATGGTCTACAACACCAATACGTTGCAACTAATCGCCTCCGTCCCGGTGGATCCGCCTGGCGGCACCAGCCAACTGGGTTCCAGCAGTGGCATGTATCGCGAGGCGATGCGGTACGAGTTCGCGCCGGCCGGTGTAACGGCAGGAACGAATAATGAGTTTTATGTCTATGTGAGCCACTACAAAGCGAGCTCGGGTTCGCAAAATGACCAGTACCGCCTGGGCGAAGCCAAAATCATCCGCAATAACGAATCGACCAACTGTCCCGCCAACGCCCGGGTGCTTTACGTCGGCGATTACAACCCCGACGATAACAGCGTCGAACCCGGCTACCAGACCATCTGCTCCAACAGCGCGCCTGATGGCGTGAAACAGGGCCAGGGAGTCGACCCTCTCAACATTCTTTGGGGTACGTACACATCCGCGGCGACCAACATCAATTGGGGCTCCAGTACGACCAGTACATCGATCTTGTTCATGCTCAGCGACGCGTCCACGGCTATCAAATACCGGGACGATCTTCAGATAATGACGAGCAACGTCTATTACGACGTGGCAGGCGGCCTCCAGTACGTTCAGAGATCGTACCACTCGTTCGGCAACAATGGCTCGTTCACTTACGGTAGCTCTGTGGCTGCCAGCGGTAATACCGCCCTGAACGATCTGGACCCGACTCTGACGAATCTTTACAAACTCAGCGCCTCGACACTGTTAGCGGACCTTACCACCGCCAGCGATCACCTGCCCACTGTGGCGGATTACACCATTCCAATCGGCAGCAGCGGGTCGACGCCTTCGATCACCAGCTTCTCGCCCACCAGTGGCGCGGTTGGCACGAACGTGGTTATCACGGGCTCAGCCTTTACCGGAGCAACCGCGGTGAAGTTCAATGGCACTGCGGCAACCTCATTCACGGTGAACTCTGATACTCAGATCACGGCTACCGTGTCCACAGGCGCTACCTCCGGCACGATTAGTGTCACTACGGCAAACGGCACCGGGACCAGCTCGACCAGTTTCACCGTGACTTCCAGCTCGGGAGGCACACTAAACATCAGCCAGGTTTACGGTGGCGGCGGCAACAGCGGGGCCACTTATAAGAACGACTTCATCGAGCTCTACAACGCGAGCTCGGCGACTATCGACCTGAGCACCTACGCCGTCCAGTACGCCAGCGCGTCAGGCAGCAGCTGGTCGGAGACGACTCTGAGCGGCACGATCCAGTCTGGCCACTATTACCTGATCCAGGAAGCTGCGGGGAGCGGTGGCACCTCGAACCTGCCGACCGCTGAAGCCACCGGCACCATTAACATGTCGGCTACCGCCGGCAAGGTCGCTTTGACAAAAACGCAGACTCTGCTGACTGTAGATAATCCAGTGAGCAACACCAACGTCGTGGACTTCGTCGGCTACGGCTCGGCAGATGCTTATGAAGGTTCGGGCGCCGCGCCTGCTCCTTCAAGCACGACGTCTGACCTGCGCGCCGGCAACGGAGCGACGAATACGTATAACAACGCGTCCGACTTCAGCACCGGCACGCCTAATCCGCGTAATTAGCAAACACTCGAATATTCCGTCCGGGTCGCGTGCCCAGCACGCGACCCGGGCTGTTCGCGGTGCAACATCTGCCGCCAAATCGAAAAGCAGCCCCTCGGAACCCGCGCGCGCTTCCGGCGCGCGGCAGTTCATCACGCCCGGTTCTGATCATCAGCATATTCTTCGCGGGCGTGATGGTAGCAGCGTGGTTTTGGCGGGCTGGCTTGCCTGAGAACAAACCGGCGCCCATACTTCACAAAGCGGGTTCCAGCGCACGGGACATCCACGCCTTGGCGGAGGTTCCAGAAAAACGAACCGTGCGCGGTTCCACCCCGAACGCGCGCATGGGCACTTCGACATCTGCGCTCGACCGGGCCTTGCAGGAGCCAGATCCCATTACACGGTCGATGGAGTTCGGACGGCTTCTCCGCGAGCTGTTCGACCAGGATCCAGAAGCCGCGCTGGCCTATGTGAGAGAAATCCCTCAGCCGTCAGCCTACACACAAGGGTTGCTGTTTGTCCTTCAAGGTTTGGGCAAAACCGATCCGGAACGCACCCTCGCTCTCGCGCGCGACATGGTAAGGAGCCGCGAAGACCAGGTCGTTTACAGCGCGCTCTTCGATCAGATGGCCGGCCGCGACCTGGAAAGCGCCGGGCGTTATCTGGACCTGGTCCCAGCGGGCGAAAGTCGCGACTACGCCATCCGCGCGCTGGCTGCAAGCTCGGCCAACCGTGACCTGGAATCCGCGATCAACTGGGCGCGCAACCTGGCCGACGCGCAGGACCGGACCGCGGCGGTGGAGACCACGCTTATGAGTCTCGCGACGCAGGATCCCCAGCGCGCCATCGACCTGGCCCAACAATTCCTCAGCGGCGATGCCCTTGATCGCGCCCTGGGCAGGAGCTTGACAATATTGACGGCCAGCGACCCGCAAGCCGCAAGCCAGCTTGTCGGCCAGTTGCCTCCGGGAACCTTGCAAACGCATGCGGCCCTGGACGTCGCCCGCGCCCTCGCCGCGCAAGACCCGGAAGCCGCCCTCTCGTGGGTCAGCACCTTGCCCGACGGTGAGCCGCAGCAACTGGCGCTCCACAACGTGCTCGATCTCTGGAGCGCTCAGAACCCGGAAGCGGCCGGCCAATTCGTGTCCCAACTGCCGCCAGGCGCTGGGCAGGATGCCGCCGCCGGACATTTGGCGCAGGACATGGCGGCGACCGATCCGCTCGCGGCAATCCACTGGGCGGAGGGCCTGGAGGTTGATTCCGCTTGGAACGAGGCCATGGTCGGCATCGCTTCGGCCTGGGCGCGGACGGAACCTGAAGCAGCGACACGATGGGCGGGCAATTTGGCGGCGGACAACCCGGTGCGGGCGGAAGCCATGAAGGGCGCACTCTCTTACTGGCTGCTGGAAGACGCGAGCGCGGCCGGCAGATTCGTGCAGACCTTGCCGGAGGTCGACCAAGCTGACGCTATCGAATCGGTAGCTCCAACTCTGGCGCAAAATAATGTGGCGGACGCACTCGATTGGGCGCAAGGGCTCCCGAATGCAAACGCCCGCCAGATTGCCTTGCGGGAAGTGGTTTGCCGATGGGCAGACAACCAACCGGAAGTAGCCGCCCGCTGGGTGTTGGCTGAGCCGGAAGGCACAATGCGCGTGGAGCACATTCGAATCGTGACGACACAATGGCTGGCCGAGAATCCGGAGGACGCCACTCGTTGGATGCAAACGCTGCGAGCGGGACCAGCCCGCGATGCCGCAGTGGACTTGGTCGCAAACGAATTGGCTTCGCAGAATCCGGCGCAAGCGGTGGTTGGGCCGAATCCATAGGCGCGCCCGAACGGCGCAACACCCGCTTGGAGGATGTTGCAGCGGCGTGGCTCAGACCGATCCTTCCGTTGCGCGAACCTTATACTGTGTAAAAACTCATTTGTCGCAGTCATCTTGAGGCTTATGAGAATGGCGTGCGCTTACGGCTTTCAGAATCGTCTGGCTTCAGCTGAAGACGTACTCTTGGCTGTAGGCTGGAACTTGCGTGCTGGAATCAGGAAAGTCACACACGGATCAGCACAGCGAAGGCATCGTCGAACGCATCGAGGGCAGCTACAACAACGTCATGGGACTGCCAACCGAACGCCTGCAGGCGACCCTCGAACGTCTCGGCATGCTTTGACGGCGCCGAGTGTCAACGCCAACACCCGCGTCAGATGTGCAGGATGACCTGTTCCTTCGGGAAGCGGACCTTTTTGAGCGTGGCGTATTTGTCGCCCGCAGCCCGATAGCCCGCGGCGGCAACGACAATGGCGCTCAATCCCAATTTGTCCAAACCGAGGATTTCGTTGTACTTCCCGGGCTCGATGCCTTCCATCGGGCACGCATCGATGCCCAACAACGCGGCGCTCGTCAGGAAGTTGCCGACGGCGATGTATACCTGCCGCTCGACCCAGGCCTTCCGCGTGGCGTCGTCCATGCCCTTGACGAGGCTGCCGACCATCATGTCGCGGTATTCCCCGAGCGATTCGAGGGGAACATTGCGCACTTCCGCGGTCCGTTTGAGAAACGCGTCGATCTCGGCTTCGCCAAGATTCATCTTGATCGCGAACACAACCAGATGCGAGCAATCCGCCGGCTGGCGCTGCCCCCACGAGACGGGAACCAGCTTTTCTTTCACCGCTGGATCGGTGACGACAATGACTTTCCAAGGTTGCAGCCCGAAGGACGAAGGCGTCAGCACGAGCGCCTCCTCCAGCACCGCCCAGTCTTCGGCGCTGATCTTGCGCTGCGGGTCAAATCGTTTGGTGGCGTACCGCCAGTGGAGTTGATTGACGAGTTGCTCGCGGTGAATGGTGTTCATGGTTGCTCGGCTTCCTCGATTTCAAGGGTTGATTTCACGGTCGATTCCGAAGGCGTTGACGATCAGGGTCATTCACGATTTCCGACGTGTCGCGGCGCGTCGTCAAACAGCATACGCGAGTTGATGGTGCAACACAATCTGCTATCATGATGACAACTATGGATCGAATGGCGGACCGCGAAAGCTTGCCCATTGAAATCGCGCTGTTGCTGTCGTTACTATTACACGCGATGGGCTATTGCACTATGCAATACGGCGCGCAGTTGCCGTGGCTGTCCTCCTTGGCGAAATGGGTGCAGGTGATCCATGCACAGCCGAGCGCGGCGCATCCGCAGGTGCAGACCATCACCTTCGTGGAAGTGAACGAGCCGCGCGCTCAAAACCAACCGGACCGGGGCAAACAATCCCAGCAGTTCATGGAAACCGACGCCTCGCAGGTCACGGGCGAAAAACCGAAAAACGCCCGGTACTACTCCGACAAGTCCACCGTGGCCGCCAATCCGAATAATGCCAGCGGCAAAGTGGGTGACACCCCGTATCTGGACGGCAAAGAGACGAAGTACAAAGACAAGCAGGCGATGAGCACCGTGGACGTGCCCACGCAATCGGGAGTTTCGGCCCCGCTCGTCGTGCAGGCCGGCGCGCCGGGATCCCCGACTCGCCTCGCTCAGCCGTCCATGCCCTCGGCTTCCAAGCCCGCTCCGACACCGCCCCAGCCGCAACCGCAATCTTCAGCCCAACCCCAGGAGACTCCGGCGGTCGGGTTGAAAATCGTGGAAGAACAGAAAATGGCGATGGCGCCAAAACCGACAGCGACGCCGAACGTTGTGACCGGTTCGGACGTCCCCACACCGCTTGCGGTTGCCGAAGCGGGAGGCGGAGGCGCTCCTGCGCTTGCCAGCGAGCCGGGCGTGGCAGGCCGCGAAATCGTGGCGCGGAAGGCACGTCTTGTCGCCGCCGGCGTTTCGCGCGCGGGCGTGACCGCATTCAACGTCGAGGCGAGTCCATTCGGTGAGTATGACAAGAAAGTCATTAAAGCCGTTCAGAGCCGCTGGTACGCGCTCATCGATCGCTTCGGGATGTACGAGCGCGCGGGCGTGGTCACGGTCCACTTTGAACTTCTCGATGACGGGCAGGTGCGCAACTGGAAGGTTACAGACAACACGGCGGGACAGATTTTGTCGTTGTTTTGTGAGAAGGCTATCATAGACTCCGGTCCGTTCGATCCGTTGCCGGATAATCTGCGCGCGTTGGTTGGGAAGGAGCCGCGCGACGCCAGTTTCACCTTCTACTATTGATTAACAAGAGAGGAGCCTCATGCCGGAATGGTTTTTTCGGGGCGGAATCGCCATGTGGCCGCTGTTGGTGTGCTCGATAGCGGGCTTGGCTATCATTTTGGAACGCACTTGGGCGTTGCAACGCCGCCGCATCATCTCCCCGGAGTTGGCTGCCGCCATTGAACGGCGCCCGGTCACACCCGAGCAAACCGAGACGGTGCGCGTGCTCAGTGAATCCGACACGACCGTGTTGGGCAGGCTCGTGCAGGCGATGTTCGCCCACGCATCACTGCCGAAAACAGAAAACGTCGAGGCCATGCAGGCGCTGGCCCGCCAGATTGTTGGCCGGATGGAGCGCGGGCTGACCACGTTGTCGCTCATCGCCGAGCTCGGACCGCTGCTGGGACTACTGGGCACGGTCATCGGCATGGTGCAATTGTTCGAGGACGTGGCAAAGAAGGGACTCGGAGAGCCGGCGATGATTTCCCGCGGCATCTACGAGGCGTTGACCGCGACGATGACCGGCCTCAGCATCGCGATCCCGGCGCTGATCGCCTACATGTATTTGCGCCGCCGCATCGAGGTGCTGGTGCTGGAACTGGAACGGCACACCAACGAGTTGCTCACGCGCCTGTACCGCAATCCCTGATAGAAACCCGCCATGCGCATCTTCGATCCGGCCAAATCACAGCGCCCACCCACCATCCGCTTGATCAATCTCGTGGACGTGCTGTTTATCCTGCTCATTTTCTTCATCGCCACAACCACCTTTCGCGCGAACTCGCCGACGGCCGTGAAGCTCGTCCTCCCCGAAGCCAAGACCGCCGAGGAAGTCGGACGCGAAAAGGTCGAGCGCCTCTCGATTGCCGTCAGTCCCGACGAAACCATCTATCTCGACAACAAACCCATCGCGCTGAGCGCGCTGGAACAATCCCTGCGCCAGGCGAAAGAGAAGAACCCGAAGGTGCAAGTGCAGTTCTCCGCCGACAAAACGGTCACCTACGGCACGGTCGTGGAGATCGTGGATGCGGCGCGAGCCGCGGGCATTCCGGACATCACGGCCTTCACCAAAAAGTCGGCGCGGTAACCAATCCGCCGTAGAAAACAAGACGGGCGGCTGTGCCGAGCACAGCCGCCCGTTGAATTTGTAAACCCTAACCGATTACTTGCCGCCGAGGATCGAATCCTTGGCCGCCTTGGCAATGCGGAACTTCACCACCCGCTTGGCGGGAATCTGAATCTGCTCGCCCGTGGCCGGATTGCGGCCGATGCGGGCCTTGCGATTCACCAGCACGATCTTGCCGAGCCCGGGAATCGTGAACGAATTCTTCGCTTCCTTGTACGCCAACTTCACCAACTCTTCGATGAACAGACCCGCGCTCTTCTTCGACACGCCGGTCTTCTCTGCCAGACTTCCCAAAACTTGTGACTTCGTCATTTTTGCCATAAAGCTCCTTACTTGTTCTCCTTGGTTTAGGGTTCGGCGGATACTACAAAAGCGACGGAAACCTTGCAACTATTGATTTTTCAAGGGTTCGACTCTCTTGCCGCGGCCAAAAACGGGTTCGTGAGCCGCTCGTGGCCAATCGTAGTCACGGGTCCGTGCCCGGGAAACACGCGCACGTCATCCCCGAGCGGCAACAGCTTCTCTCGAATGGAACGTATCAACGTTTCGTAGTCGCCCCCCGGCAGATCCGCGCGCCCCACCGATCCGGCGAACAGCACATCGCCCACGAAAGCTGCACGCTCCTTTCGCTCGAAAAGCACCACGCTGCCGGGACAATGACCGGGACAATGAAAAATCTCAAACCGTAAACTGCCAACGTCCAATGGCTCGGCCTCTTCCAAAAAGAAATCTGGATGACTGGGTTCAATGTCCAGATCCAACCCGAAATACCGTGCCTGCGGAAGATTCAGCAGCGGCGCGCTCTCGCGGTGGATGCCGAATTTCGCCCCGGTCAACCGCAACAACTCCGCATTATCCAGAATGTGATCCCAGTGACCATGGGTGTTGACCAGGTAAGCAATCGGGGTGTTCCACTTTCGGGCTTGTTCGACAATCAGCCGCGAGGCTCCCTGCGGCGCGTCGATTACCAGCGCCGTGCCGTCTGGCCGGTCCGCAACCAGATACCCATTGGTCGCCACCGGGCCGGCTTCAAAAGTCTCGATAATCATTAATCATTCACCGTCGCGTGGCCGTGTCTGCGCCAGCCTCATTCGTCCTCATCCTCATCGTCTTCGTCTTCCCCGTCCTCTTCCTCCTCGTCGGCGTCCTCCTCATCGTCCAGCTTTTCGTCCGCGTCCAGGCTCTCCGCGTCCTCCGCATCGCTCAAATCGAAGCCGCACGTCGGACACCGCAGATTGTTCCGCTTCAACTCCTCCTGCTCGACGTCCACGTTGCAATTCGGGCACGTCACTTGTTCCATACTTGTTCCCCCCTTCCCACTACCGCTGCGCCAAAACAATAATTAAAAATCGCGCGCGCGCAAGCGCGATTTGCGCGGATGTTACTTCGCTGCCGGTGGGCGTAATTTCGTCAGAACAGCTTCGATCTGCTCCCGCTGCTGGGACGGACCACGCCACATTTCGAGGCACTTCTTGTAGGCCGCCACCGCTTCGTTCGTCCGTCCGTCCGCCGCGAGGAGCTGGCCCAGGAACAGGTACAAATGTGAGTCTTCCACATGCTCCGCCACCGTGCGTTGCAGCGCCTGGATCGCCGTCGCGCGGTCCCCCAGCCGCGCCGCCAACTGCCCTCGCAACAGCCACGCCTGCGCCGAGTGCGGCTGCTCGTCAAGCACCGCTTCCGTCTCCGCCACCGCTCCGTCGAGATTGCCCCCGGTTGCCTTGATCTGGGCCTGCATCAATCGCGCGTAAAAATACCGCGGATTGATCGCCAGCAGTTTTTCCGTGAGGCTCATCGCCCGTTGCTTGTCGCCCGCGTCGAGGTTGATAACGGCCAGGTTCATCCACGCCTCCGAAGGCCGCGGATGGATCGCGATGGCGTCTTCAAACAATGCTTTCGCGGTATCGACCGCCCCGAGGACCATCAGGAAATTCCCCACAGTCGTCACCACGCGGGCGCGGAGATAGGCATCGTTGCCAGCCGTCTCGTCCGCGAGTTTGTGCGCGTACGTCAGTACCGCTTTCACGTCCGTCACGTGTACGGCCTTGAGGTCCTTCAATTGCTTGTCGGCTCGCAATTCTGCCCAGCAACTCTGGTGCACGAAGATGCACGCGGCATGGTCGAAATACAGCAGGTCCCACACTCGGCTGTTCACCAGGTATTGCAGTAATGGACGGTCGTCCGCTGTCCCGTACTGCAGGAACGCCACCGATACCGACCGCTCGCGCATCCATTTTTCCCATTCCGACGGGTCGTACATCGCCCGGCGGTACCGGTCCACAAATTCCCGGCCATACAGATTCGCGCGCCCGTCGCAGAACGGACGCCACTGCGGATAACCTGTCCAGATCAGCGGCCCGCCGGACAGGAACGTATTGAATACATTCAACCCCCCCGGCAGTTTCATCATCACCGACAGCGCCCGCACCGGCACGACCGATTCGTCCACGCCCACGCCGAACTTGGCCGGCCGGCTCTCCGCAATCGCCCAGCGGTTCGTGACCACGACAAAAATCAAGAACGCCGCCGTGATGCCCGCCACGATTCCCGCCGTCGCCTCGCCCCAATCCGAGCGCTTCTTCCCGGCGAATCTCTCCCGCAACACCGCAAGCCCGTGCGCCAGAATCGGCGCGGTCACCACCGCGTACAGCGCCGTGAACCGGTTCGCGTCCAGCGCCAGCGCGCTCATCGCCGCCACCACCAGCGCGTGCGCCCAGGGGAATTCGCGACGCTTGATCGCCAACACGGCCACGAGCACCGCCGGGTTCAACCAGAACAACCACCAAAACACCCGCAGCGCCCAGTTCGGTTCCGTCACCAACAACTCCCGCGTCGGCTGCCACTCGCCAATCGCACCCGAGGGGCTCGAGCTTCTCGTCTGCTCGATCGCGTGTTGGACGAGACGGATGCCAAATGGATTCACCAGACACGCCGCGCACGCCAACGCGAGCGCGCCGACGATCAACCCCAGACAACGCCACTCTTTCCGCAGGGCAAACTCGATCCCCTGAACCAGACCGTACATGGCCATGAGCCCGATCCCCAACAGAAACGATCCGTGGACGTTCACCCACACCAACTCCAGCACCGGCAGCCACAGGAGCGCGTACGGTTTACCCCGATGCGCGGTCTCCAGCAGGGCAATCGTCAGGGCCGCGAACAACAGCATCACGACATCCGGTCGAACATCGAGCCGCGCACGCGAGGCCACGAACGCCGCCATCATTGCGACCGCCGCCAGCGATACTCCCGCCCCGTTGCGCTGACACGTACGAAACACCACCAACCCGGCCAGGAATACGACGATGGCTTTGCCCACCACCAGTTCGTGGAATCCGCCCCATGAATACAGGACGTAGATGCCGACCTGAAACAGCCATTCCCAGTCGAGCCACTCTTTCCCGTTCACCGTCGCCGAAAATGGGTCGGCGTGCGGGACCGCGCCGTGCGCGATGATCCACTCGCCCGTTTTCAGATGCCAAAACGTGTCGGACTCGGAAATCTTCTCGAGCGCCAGGAAGAACGGAAATGCGACGGCCAACACAATGACAATCGCAGCAACGATTTTGAGAGCTTTCCCGTGCATGTGAGCCCGGCATTGTCGCCAACCTCTCGCCGTATTTCCAGCCCGATTCCGGGGTTAATGCGCCAATCCCTGACCGGGAGACGCGGACGGTATGTTGGCTGACGGATTCCGATTGGCTTTGGCGGCAAGCAGGCGCGACAACGCTTCACGGAGCGTCGTGTCGTCGGAGTCGACCTTGATGGCCGCGCGGATTTTTTCGATGGCGGCATCGAGATTCCCCTGCTTCTCGTACAGTGCGGCGCAATTGTAATAAGCCGACAGGTTTTTCGGATCGAGCTCGATCAATCGCCCGAACAGGACGATGGCCTTGTCCAGTTCGCCGAGATTGGTCCAAATCGTCGCCAAATGGAGGATGATCGCGTCGTTCTTCGGATCGAGCTCGATCGCCTTCTCGAATTTCGCCGCCGCTTCGCGGTACCGCCCCAGATTATTGAGCGCCGCGCCGAGGTTCACATAGGCCAGTTGATTGCTGGGATCAAGGTCCGCCGCCTTCTGGAGAGGCTCCAAGGCCTCCTCGTACTTCTTCATGTTGATCAGCGAGTTGCCCCAGTTGAGGTACACCATGCTATTGTGTGAATCGATCTTTTCGGCGCCCGTGAGTTCATCAATGGCCTCCTGGTACCGCCCCAGCTTGTCCAGCACGTAGGCGAGGTTGATGACGACGCTGATATTGAGCGGGTCATACGCCGCCGCGCGGTGAAATTGGTCCAGCGCCAACTCCAATTTGCCATCCTTGACGAACTGGATGCCGCGGCCCTGATACAGAACAGCGCGGGCGGGGTCGCGTTCGCTGACGGGTTGGTCATTCTTCAGCAGATCAGCGTCGGGCTTCGCGGGCGGTTCGTAAAGCGCCGCCACGAACAACATCAATACCAGCGCGCCTGCCATCCCGTTTGCGGCGCGCTGGAATCTGCAAGTTCTGCTTCCCGACAGGCATGGTTGTGGACCACTCATTTGCTCTGGCAAATCTAACAGACTCGCGCTATTTTTCGAGCCGGATCGGTCCGGGCGAGTCGTCGGTCGAGGCAGGCGAGATGAACCTGAGTTTCGGTTACAATACAAACGGGTTTGCCCAACACAAACTCGAAGATGCGCTGGAGATCATCGCCGACTGCGGCTATCGCGGCGTCGCGCTGACGTTGGATAACTATCACTGCAACCCGTTCACCGTCGAGCCCCCCGATCTCAACCGACTCCGCCAGGTCCTGGACAAACTGCAACTCCGCGTGGTGATCGAAACCGGCGCGCGCTACCTCCTCAATCCACAGCGGGAACGTTATCCCACGCTCGTCAGCAGTGAAGGACGGCAAATCCGCCTCGAATTCCTGCGGCGCGCGGTCGACATCGCCGCCGAACTCCACGCCGAATGCGTCAGCTTCTGGTCGGGAGCGCCTGACCCGGAAGTTCCCGAGCATCAGGCGTGGGACTGGCTGGTCACGGGCTGTCTGCAACTCGCCGAGCATTCCAAACGCCACGGCGTGCAACTCGCCTTCGAGCCCGAGCCGGGAATGCTCGTCGACGACATGGCCAAATTCGAGGTCCTCAAGAAACATATCACCAGCGCCCGGTTCGGCCTGACGATGGACATCGGCCACGTCTTCTGCACCGAGACCGCGCCATTCCGTCAGGTCTATGGCAAATTCGCCAACCTCATCCGCAACGTCCACATCGAAGACATTCGCGACCGCAAGCACGAGCATCTCATGTTCGGTGAGGGCGAACTGGATTTCGTCGCCATCCTCCGTGTGCTCAACGACAACAAGTACAATGGCCTCATTAATGTCGAACTCCCCCGCCACAGCCATCGCGCCGCGGAGGTCGCCCGCGCTTCCATCGAATTCCTGAACGCGATGGGCGAAAAAATCCCGCCGCCGACTTCACACGCCGTGCCGAAATCTGCTCCGTCCGCCACTCACTGACTGTCGACCGGACCACCGCCTGTTGGGTGTGCGATAGAATTCTCTTGTCTGACGCACGACTCCGGTTATATTGTGCTTCAGCTTATTCGGAGGCATTATTATGAAGATTGCGCATCTTGCTGTTCTGTCAGCCATTGCTACCGTCGTCCTCAATGCATCCTCGGTCTTTGCCGCCCCGAGCGAATCCGTCGAATCCGCTGGCGCGTCTACCGCGTACCAGAAGGTCGATGCGATGTTTGGTGAGCAGATGGTGGCCTGTCGGCTCCAGGTCATCGGCCTGACCGCCCAGCAGGCGCGCGCGCGCCTCTCGCAGCTCAGCGACCAACAACTCGGCCAACTGGCCGCCCAAGCCGACATGATTCAGGCCGGTGGCACAATTCAACACGACGAGGACTTGAACAAACTCGGCCCCTTGGGTTGTATGTGGCACCAGCTCACCGTCTTCGCCACGAATGTGTACCGCTTGGTTTTCTGTTGGGCCGACCTGAAGTAACGCAAACGCAATTCCCGTACGGCCTGTCCCGAAGTTTTTCGGAACAGGCCGTTTCTGTTATAGTGCCGACGTGAAACCGAGCGCGGCCCCCTTCGCCGAGAACCGGCTGCTGTTCGGGCGCGACGACACATCATCCATCGTCGGCGCCGAACCCGCAGGTGATTCGCAAATCACCGTCTTCCGCAGGCTCGACGGCGCACTGGCCACCGAAACGCAGCCGCTCCAACCGTTCCTCTGGCTCACCGAGCAGGTCTACTTGCAAGGTTTCGATCGCAAGGTCGAGTACCTGCCGCTGGAAGGTCATGGCGCCTTCAAGTTCCTGGCAAAATTCCAGTCGTGGACGGATTTTCAGCAGGCTCGGAAGTTCCTCGGCGCCACCCCGTGCTTCGCCGTCAACGACCCCGTGCAACAGTATCTCATGGCGACCGGCCGCACGTTGTTCAAGGGGTTGAGCTTCGATCAGATCAACCGCCTCCAATTGGCGGTCGCGACCGCCGCCGACAACACGTTGCAAGCCGTGCAGCTTTGCGACAACCGGGGCTGGCAACTGGAACTCACCGGAACGGAAGCACAGATTCTCAAGAAATTCGTCGAGACGATCCGCGAACGCGACCCCGATGTGCTGGAAGGCCACGATATCTTTCGCGCGGCGTTGACGCAGCTCTCGGCGCGCGCCCGCGCCGCTCGCGTGCCGTTGAAACTCGGACGCGACGGCTCCGCGCTCCGCTCGCGGCAATCGCGCGTGCAAATCGCCGAGCGCACGATCCAGTACCCGAAACATGAAATCCACGGGCGTCACGTCGTCGACACATTCCTGCTCGCGGTGTTCTACGATGTCTCGACGCGCGAACTGGAAGGCTTCGAACTCACCGAGGTCGCCGCGCATTTCGGCGTGAAGGAATCAGGCGCGGAGGCCGTGCGGCGGATCAGCGACCTGCTCAGCCCGAGCTACTTCGTCCAGGCCCAGGTCTTCCCGTACAGCTATCAGGATGTCGTCGTGCGCGGCAACGCGACGAAGATCGACGCGCTCTTTCTGCGCGAATACCTGCACCAGCGCCACACCATCCCGCAGTTCGGCGAGCCGCGCCCGTTTGCGGGCGGTTACACGGACGTGTTTCACGAAGGCATCGTTCGCAACGTGTGGCATTGCGACGTGCAATCGCTGTATCCGTCGCTGATGCTCGCGTTCGACATCAAACCGCGCGGCGACGAGTTGAACCTGTTCCTGCCGTTGCTCCGCGACCTGCGGCAGTTCCGGTTGAAGGCCAAAGCCGACGTCAAAACCGCGACGGACAACACGCAACGCCGGCATCTTGATGCCCTGCAGCAGACCTTCAAGATCCTCATCAACTCGTTCTACGGCTACCTCGGCTTTTCGCAGGCGCACTTTGGCGATTTCAACGCCGCCGAGGAAGTCACCGCCAAAGGCCGCGAAACCCTCAAGACGATGCTCGATTGGCTACAGAAACGCGGCGCGCGAGTCATCGAAATCGACACTGACGGCTTGTATTTTGTCCCTCCACCCAAATCCGATCCCAAAACGCTGGAGCGCGAATTGCAGGAAGCGCTGCCCAAAGGCGTCGATGTCGAGATCGATGGACTGTTCCCCGCGATGTTCAGCTACAAGATGAAGAACTACGCCCTGCTGGACAACGAGGGGAAACTTCACGCGACCGGTTCCGCGCTCCGCTCGCGCGGCCTGGAAAAATTCCAGCGCCAGTTTCTGGAGGAGATGCTCACGCTCGCGCTCCAGGGCGAAGCGAAGAAAGTCCCCCAACTCTACGAGGATTATTGCCAGAAGATCGAGCGCGGCCAGTTCCCCATCGAAATGCTCGCCAAGACGGAAACGCTGCAAGATACACTCGACGCGTACCAACAGAAGATTGCGAAATCGGCCCGCAACCGCAGTGCCGCCTACGAATTGGCCCTGAAATCAGGCCGCAATTACCAACCCGGCGACCAGATCACCTACTACGTCACCGGCGACGGCAAACGCGTCAGCGTCTACGACAACTGCAAGCTCGCCACCGATTTCAACCCCGCCCGCCGCGACGAAAACATCGACTACTACCTCGATAAGCTAAAGGCGCTGTACAAGAAGTTTGCGACATTGTTGGCCGGATAACTCTTAAACCTGGCTTGCGCTCGGATGGTTGGTTTTCCAAGACTAATTCCATTGCCATTTTCGCAAGTCGCCTTAGAATCACCGCCCGAAATGAGACATGCCACATTGCGTATGAAATCACAAAACGAAAGCTGACCGCATGCTCCTGCCTGCCCAAATCATCCAGAAGAAGCGCGACGGAAATGCGCTGACCGAAGAGGAAATCCGATTCTTCATCAACGGGTTTACCAGCGGTGAACTTCCCGATTACCAGATGTCGGCGATGGCGATGGCGATTTGCTTCCAGGGGATGAACTTCAACGAGACGATGTGGCTGACCCGCGCGATGATCGCGAGCGGCAGGATCGTGGAATGGAAGCGGCAAGCCGGCCTGTTCTACGCCGACAAGCACAGCACGGGCGGTATCGGTGACAAGACATCGTTGATCATCGCCCCGCTCGTGGCCTGTTGTGGTGTGAAAGTGCCGATGATTTCGGGGCGCGGACTCGGCCCGACGGGCGGCACGCTCGACAAACTGGAAAGCATTTCAGGATTTAACGTCAACCTGCCCCTCGACAAGTTCCAGCAGATCACGGACAAGGTCGGCTGCTGCATGATTGGCCAAACCGCCGAAATCGCTCCCGCAGATAAAAAGCTGTACGCGCTGCGCGATGTGACGGCAACGGTGTCGTGTTTGCAGTTGATCGTGGGGAGCATCATGTGCAAGAAGCTTGCGGAAAACGTGGACGGCTTGGTCCTCGACGTGAAATGGGGCAGCGGCGCGTTCATGCGGACACGTGAGAAGTCGGCGGAGCTGGCCCGGGCCATGGTCGAGGTCGGCAAACGCTACGGAAAAAAGGTGTGCGCGTTGCAGACGGACATGAACCAGCCGCTCGGCCAGCAGATTGGCAATGCGCTCGAAGTGCGCGAGTGCATCGAGATCATGAACGGTTCGGCTCAGGCTGATGATTTGTTGGAAGTCACTCTCGCCCTTTCCGCCGAGATGCTGCTCATGGCCGGCGTGGCGAAAAATGTTGCAGATGCCCGGCAAATGTTGCAAAAGAAACTCGCCAGTGGCGAAGCGTTGCGGAAATTCGCCGAGATGATTGCCGCGCAGGGCGGTGACGCCAAAGTTTGCGACGATGTAAAGCGATTGCCAGTGGCCAAACAGATGAAGCCGATTCCCGCGCCGAAATCCGGCTTCGTGCAGGCGATTGAATGCGACCAGATCGGCTATGCCGTGATCGCCCTCGGCGGCGGACGCAAGGTTTCGGCCGATAAGATTGATTTTGCGGTCGGTTTCGAACAGCCGAAGAAGATCGGCGACACCGTGACAGCGGGCGAACCGTTGATGATCATGCATTACAACGATGCGGCGCGCGCGCTCGAGGCCGAGCACATGGTGCAACATGCCTACACGATCGGGGACAAGCCGGTGACCGCGCGGCTGCCGCTGATCGTGCAAAAGATTGAGTGAGGGATTTATTCCGATGATGGCGAATGTAAGAGAGACGAAAGATTTCCTGGATGCAAAGCTGGACGGGTTCAAGCCGGACGTGGCGTTGGTGGTGGGGTCGGGCCTGGGCGGCATCACGCAGGGCGTTGCCAAACCGATTGTCATCCCCTACACCGACATCCCCCATTTTCCCAAGCCGACGGTTGCGGGTCATGCCGGGCAGATGATCTTCGGCGAGTTGGCGGACAAAAAACTGATGGTGCTCAGCGGGCGGTTTCATCGGTACGAAGGGCGCAGCCCCGCCGAGATCACCTATCCCATCAATGTGGTTGACGCGCTCGGAGTGAAAGTGTTGATCGTGACGAATGCCGCCGGCGGCATCAATCCACAGTACAAACCCGGCGACCTCATGGTCATCGAAGACCACATCAATCAAATGGGGATCAACCCGCTCATCGGCGGCATCAATGGCGATGGCGGCATCAAGTTTATCGATATGTCTCAGGCCTACTCACCGCGCTTGCGCGAGAAAATGGATGCCGCCGCGGAGAAGTCGCAGATTCCGATCTGGCGCGGCGTATATCTGGCGACCACGGGGCCAAGCTACGAGACGCCCGCCGAGATCAAGGCGTTCGCCTGGATCGGCGCCGACGCCGTGGGCATGAGCACCGTGCCCGAAGTCATCGTGGCGCGCTATCACAATATCGAGGTCGCCGGCGTTTCCTGCATCACCAACCTCGCGGCGGGCATCTCCAGCAAGAAACTTTCACACGACGAAGTGCTGGAAGTGGGCCGGGCGGCGCAGGGCAACCTGGCAAAACTCCTGACCGAATTCATGGTGTCGTTGTGAAATCCGCTTCGCCCAGATTCCGCAAACTGATTGCCGCCGCCATGGCGGCGCGGCGGAACGCCCATGCTCCTTACTCGAAATTCCGTGTCGGCGCGGCGCTCCTGACCAAAAGCGGCCGGGTGTACACGGGCGTCAATGTCGAGAACGCCAGCTACGGGTTGACCAATTGCGCCGAACGCGTCGCGGTCGGAAAGGCCGTCAGCGAGGGGCACCGCAAATTCCAGGCAATCGCCGTTGTCGCGCCCAGCGATGGGCTCAGCCCGTGCGGCGCCTGTCGCCAGGTGCTGGCCGAATTCGGCGAAATGGTCGTCATCTGCGCCGATTCCCGCAACACCCATCGCGTCCACATTCATCTGCTTTCAGAATTGCTTCCCCACACCTTCAAGCTGTGATAACAGTTTGGGGGTGACCGCGAAGGAATTTCAGAAGCTGGTGACGGAAGACAGGAGCGATTTTCTGGATCGCTTTCTTGCGCTGCTGGCCAATCTCAAGATTGACTACTGTGTGATCGGCGGACTGGCGGTGAATGCTTACGCCGAACCGCTGATCACGCTGGATTGCGACGTAATCGCTGTCGCGTCTCGTGTCGAAGAACTGGCGAAAGAGTTACGCAAACAATGCCGCGTCGAGCGGTTCGAGCACAGTCTCAATCTAACCGATCCACAATCGAGAATCCGCATTCAAATCCAGATGGACAAACATTTGCAAGGTTTTCTTCCGCGCAAACGCAAAGCCGTCGTGCTAGAGCGCGAAATGTTTGTGGCTTCCCCGGAAGACCTGCTGGCCAGCAAAATCGACGCGTATCGCGAGCCGACGCGCCGCCGAACCAAGCGTGAAAAGGATCGGTTGGACATCCTGCGATTGGTGGACGTGCAGCCGCAGTTGAAGCAACTTGTCCCGTCGAACCTGCAAAGGGAATTCAAACTCTGACGACCGGCCTGAAGCCAATGAAGCATCATCCAAACTCGATTCCCGCAACACCCGTCGCGTCCACATTCATCTGCTTTCAGAATTGTTTCCCCACGCGTTTGAGTTGTGATGATGGCGAAAAAGGGCGGCATCGTGTTTCCGCCATGAGATCGGACACAATCAAACGCGGCGCCGAGCGCACCGCTTTGCGGACGCGCCCTGAGACCTATCGGCGTTGCAGTAGCGCGAGCAACCCATAGACCACGGCCGCTACCGCCGCCGAGCACGGGATGGTCAACACCCACGCCCATACGACGCGGCGGGCCACACCCCAGCGGACGGCGGAAAGGCGGTGAACCGCCCCGACGCCGACAATCGCGCCCGTGATGGTGTGCGTCGTGCTGACGGGAATCCCCATCGCCGCCGCCCCGAAGAGCGACGTGGCCGCCGCCAGTTCGGCGCAGACGCCATCGTAGGGCCGCAGCTTCGTGATCTTCATGCCCATCGTTTTCACTATCCGCCAACCGCCCGCCATGGTGCCGAGGCCGATTGTCAGATTACAAACGAGAACAATCCAATACGGAAAATGCAGGTTGCCCGAGGCAAACGCAGCCTGTTGGCTCTTCCAAATGCTGGCATACAACAGCGCGGCGATGATCCCCATGGTCTTTTGCGCGTCGTTCGTGCCGTGACCCAGGCTGTAGGCCGCGGCTGATCCGAGCTGGGCAACCCGGAACCAGCGGTCGATCTTGAGGGGGGACGCTTTTCGAAACGTCCACATGACGGTGAAGGCAAACAACAGGCCCAGCGCCAAACCGATCATGGGCGCAATGACAATGAATTCCACCGTCGAGATCACTTTCGCCGTCTGCAGCACCCCGTTCCACGTTCCCGCGTGAACAATGGCGGCGCCGCCGAACCCACCGAGTAACGCGTGAGATGAACTTGATGGCAACCCGCTGTACCACGTGATGAGATCCCACACAATCGCGCCAAGCAGGCCGGCAAAAATGACGTCGACCGTTACGTAATCCGCGTGCACCCACGTGGCGACGGCGTTGGCCACGTGGACCCCAAAGAACCATACGGCCGCAAAGTTCCACCACGCCGCCCAGATGACGGCCTGAAACGGGCGCAGAACGCGAGTGCTGACGATCGTGGCGATGGAGTTGGCCGAGTCGTGGAACCCATTGATGAAATCGAACACGAGTGCCGTGAAAAAAATCAGGGCAATATACGGATTCTGTACGATGTGAGCCAGGTCGGCAAAAAACGCGGACATTCAGGTCTCCCGTGGTCGTCGCGGCTCAACTCATCTTGACAATGACCCCCTGGAGCACGTTGGCCACGTCTTCCAGCCGATCGGTGATTTTTTCCATCGTCTCGTAAATGTCCTTCCACTTGATGACTTCGATGGCGTTTTTCTCCGTCGCGAACAACTCGGTCAATGCGGCATGCAAAATGTCGTCCGCCGCGTTTTCAACTTCGTGCACGATAATGCAGTCGCGCATGACCTGCTCGTAGTTTTTCGTGGAGCGCATCCCATGGACGGCTTCCGCCAGTTTTTCACATCCGCGCACGACTTGTTTGGCGAGATTGACCGAATATTGCGTGGGTTGCTCGATACCGAAAAACGCCATCCGATTGGCGGCCGCGTTGGTCAGGTCCACGACGTCGTCGATGCGGAGGATCATCACATGAATGTCTTCGCGGTCGAGCGGCGTGATGAAGGACTTGTTCAACTGTTCCATCGTGCGATGGGCCACGTCGTCGCAGGCGTGTTCGATGCTGTTCAGTTCGCGCGCGATGGGGTCAGCGTCGGCATAGTGCTCGGTCAGCTTCAACAACAGTTTCGCGGCGCTGACGGCATGCTCGGCTGCCTGGTCGAACCACTCAAAGAAATCATACTCTTGCGGTATCAGTCGCTTCAGCATGGGTCATCTCCTGATGACAATTGTGTAACGGAACTTATCCAAAATAGCAACAGCTTGCGCGGCCACCCCGGTATTTCCGCCCGATTCCGTTGAAATGCCGCGCCCGGACAACACGCGCGTCTTCGCCATTCATCCTCGCCGGAGAACAGCGTCAATTTGTCACTTGGCTTCGTTTTGTCCGTAGCGGCATTGGAGGGCGTTTGTGCCCGCAGGGGGAACCGGGGCACTACAAGGGGGATGGAAGGAGACCTGCGGTCAAGTCAAGTGCGCGGTCGGGAGACCGGCGCACAACGAGCGGTCGTGCGGGAGCCCGACCCTCCGACTGGAGACGGCGGCGGGCAGCCACTTGCCTTGGCGATTCCGCGTTTGTGCCGGTTTTCAACACGAGGTAGAGTGACGTTGTGAACCCACTGGAGAAGGTCAACGATTGGCTGTGGGAGTTGCCCGCGTCGTACAAGTCCGGGATGCGTGTGCCGGGGCGGATTTACGCGACGGAGAAAATGTTGGAGCACATCGTCGGCGACAATTGCCTCGAACAGGTCGCCAATGTGGCGTTCCTGCCGGGCATCCAGAAATACTCGCTGGCCATGCCGGACATCCATTGGGGGTATGGTTTTCCCATTGGCGGCTGCTGCGCGACCGATCCGAACCAGGGCGGCGTGATTTCTCCCGGCGGCGTCGGTTGCGACATCAATTGCGGCGTTCGTCTGATGCGCACCAACCTCAAGCGTGAGGACGTGGCGCCGAAGATTCGTGACCTGGTCGCCCAACTGTTCCGCGACATCCCTTGTGGACTGGGCCGCGGGAGCGACCTGAAACTGTCGTATACCGACGAGCGCAAGTGCGTTCACGAGGGAGCTCACTGGGCCGTGGAACACGGCTTCGGCGAGGCTGATGACCTGGAGTTCATCGAAGAACACGGAAGACTGGATGACGCTGAACCTTCGAACATCACCGACCGCGCGCTGGAGCGAGGCAAGGGTCAAGTCGGTTCTCTTGGCAGCGGCAATCACTTTCTCGAAGTGCAAATTGTCGACGAAATTTTTCACGAGAACGCCGCCGACGTGATGGGATTGTTCCCGGGCCAGGTTACCGTGATGATCCACTGCGGCTCGCGCGGCTTTGGCTACCAGGTCTGTGATGATTATTTGAAAGTGTTGCGCGGTGCGCCCGCGAAATATGGCATTCATCTGCCGGACCGGCAGCTCGTGAGCGCGCCGGTACGTTCCCCAGAAGGCCAGGAGTACCTGTCGTCGATGCGTTGCGCGGCGAATTACGCCTTCGCAAACCGTCAGGTGCTGATGACGAAAGCGGAGCGGGCGTTCCTGCACGCACTGCGAATCTCGCCGCGCGAATTGGGGATGGAGCTGGTGTATGACGTCCCTCACAACATTGCCAAGCTGGAACAACACATGGTCGACGGATATGAGAAGACCGTGTGCGTCCATCGCAAAGGCGCGACGCGCGCGTTCCCGCCCGGCCACCCCCTGATTCCCGACCGCTACAAGCCGATCGGGCAACCCGTGTTGGTGCCCGGTGACATGGGGCGATACTCGTTCGTCCTCGTAGGCACGGATGGCGCCATGGAACAGACGTGGGGAACGGTTTGCCACGGCGCGGGACGAATGATGAGCCGCGCGCGGGCGAAGAAGGAGAAAGGGTTCCAGGATTTGCAGCGCGAGATGGACGAGCGCGGCGTCGTCATGATGGCCCAGGGACGCGACACCGCCCTGGAAGAAGCGCCGTGGGCCTACAAAGACGTGGAGGACGTGGTGGACGTTTGCCATAACGCCGGCATCGCGCGCAAGGTGGCGCGATTGCGGCCCATCGGAGTGGTGAAAGGATGATCGGGAGGTGAATGAGTTGACAAGCGGCGCGGCGCCCGCCTAGTCTAATGATTATGCTGACGGACAAAATTGCGGCGGATATGAAGGACGCGATGCGGGCCAAGGATGCTCCGCGGCTATCGACGTTGCGCATGCTCAAATCGGCGATCGAGTATTACAAGATCGAGAAGAAGCAGGAGAAGCTGACGGATGCCGATGTGACGATGGTCATCAAAAAGCAAATCAAACAGCGGCAGGACTCGATTGACGGGTTCGAGAAGGGTGGACGGACGGATCTGGTCGAAAAAGAGAAGGCCGAGTTGGTGGTATTGAAGTCCTACCTGCCTGAAGAGCTTTCCCAGGCACAAGTGGAAGAAGCGGTCAAAGCCACGATCGCGGAACTGGGAGCGACAACCAAGGCGGACATGGGCAGGGTCATGAAAGCCGTGCAAGCGAAGCTCGCCGGTCGCGCCGACAATCGCCTTGTGAGCCAACTTGTCGCCGCCAATCTCGCCTAGTGTTAGCGCCTCACGCGCATGAACGAGCGCTCCGAGTCCGATAGAATCTGGTTGGATGTACTCATCGTTCTCGTCCTGACCGTCGCCGCGCATGTGCACGGGTTGTGGGGTCAATTTGTGGAATGGGACGACACCACTCACATCACGCACAATCTCGCCATTCGTTCCCTGAGCTTTCACAACTTGCGGGTGATGTTCACCCAACCGACGGCCAAGTTGTACTGTCCGCTGACATGGCTGTCGTTTGCCACCGACTATCAAATTTGGGGTCGCGATCCTTTTGGGTATCACCTCACCAACCTGCTGCTCCACGTCGCCAACACCCTGCTTGTGCTAATCCTTGTACGGAAAGTCTTGCGTGGCCGATACACATACGCCCTAACGACGGCGCTCCTGACCGCTGCGATTTTCGGCATTCACCCGCTGCATGTCGAGTCCGTCGCCTGGGTCACCGAGCGCAAGGACGTGCTGTTTGTGTTCTTCTATCTTCTCGGTTTGATCAGCTACTTCCGCTGGTTGGACAGCCATAAGCGCATCGACTACGGAGTCTGCTTCGGGTTATTCGCTGCATCCGCTTTATCAAAGTCCACAGCGGTCACATTCCCGGTCGTGCTGCTGCTTATCGACCACTTCCTCGCCAAGCGCAAGGCATGGGGAGAAAAAGTCCCGTTCTTTGCTGTGAGTTTGATCATCGCCGGGATTACGTTCGTGTGTCAGGCCGGCGGTCCGGGCGAAACTGTCGCACCTCCGGAGATCATTCCGCTGTGGGCGCGCGCCGGGCTGGTCGGATACTGCTCGCTCTTTTACGTCAGAAAGTTTCTCTGGCCGGCCCATCTTTCAGCGGTCTACCCGACATTCGACGAGATGCACTGGAACATTTCCCTCAACCTTGAGTATCTCGCGGCGTTCGCTCTCGTGACGGTGTTGGTGTTTGCGACGCGACGCCGCTGGCCGATGCTTTTGCCTTCCTGGCTCTTCTATATCATTACACTCTCGCCGACCATCGGGCTGGTTCCCGTTGGCATCCATGTGGTTGCCGACCGGTACTCACATCTCGCGATCCTCGGGCTGATGTTGCCCGTGAGCATGGTCATTGCCCATGCAGTTGGGGCGGCGCGCGGCGTCGGCACACGTATCGTGTTGGGAGGAGTGATTGTCGCCGTATTCGCGACTCTAACGTTGGTGGCCGAACGGCGGACGGAAATCTGGTCCAATTCCGAGACGCTGTTCCTCGATGCCCTGCAAGAGAATCCCGATTGCCTGCCCGCTCACGTCAATCTCACGTTCTGGTACACGAGCCACAAAGATTTTGCGCGGGCGATTCACCATGGTGAGCGGGCCGTTGAGATTGCGCCCGACGGCATTCCCGGTCGCAAGAATCTTGCCTATGCGTACATCAACCAAGGCAAGCAACGTGAGGCCATCCACGTGCTGCGTCCTCTGGCAGAGCACAAGGTCGAAGACCCTGACGTTTGGAGGGCCCTCGCGGATTGCTTCGAAGCGCTGGGGGACACGAACAACGCAGAGTTGGCGCGGAAGAGTGAACGCGCTCTCGAAGGAAAATTCTGACGGACTGCGCTATTTCTTCGTAACGAACTCGAAGTCGACGACGGCCGCGTGGCTGCCATTGAGTTTCACTTCTTTCGTCAACACGCCGAGGACCTCATGCCACGCGTAGATCTTCTGTGTGCCGGGAGGCACATTGTGAAGCACAAACCGACCATTTTCGTCCGTTAGCGCGGCCCACGGATGGGGCAGCACCGCGATATACGCGTTCATCCACTCATGGCCGTTGGCGGATACCACCTGCAAGAGCGTCGGTTCGCGAAAATTGGCCAGTTGATACGTCTTTTCATAGCCGGCGTAGGGAGTCGCCACCTTGAGCAATGTGCGTTGTTCGTTGGTCCCACTCATTGCGTCGATGCGAACCATGTGAAGCACGGGGTCGCTGTTCTTGAGGATTAACGGGGCGCCGCTCCGGGCGATCTGGATTCGCGGCACAAATTCACAGTTGCGCTGGTCAAGAACGACTGCGCCATTCGTTTCGCTGGTGACGTTGCTTTGTGCGTAACCGCCCAGATAGATAATCACGTCGCGCACGGCTTGGTTTGTGCCCAGAACAAGCGATTTTGTCAGGCGCGCTTTCGTCCCACAGGCATCGAAGTCTGCCTCTGGCTGGATGGTGGGGATGTTCGGGGCCGGGCCAACCAGGCGAACAGCCCCCGAAATGACCCCTTCCCCATTCTCTCCGTCCGTAATAACCGGGGCAAATACCACGAGCGCCGTCAGCGCCACGCAAAACAGCACCACCGTCAGCGGAATCACCACCAACTGCACGGTCAGGGTTGCCAACCTGGACTTCTCCTCCGGCAACTCCATCACACCGGGCGAAGATGCTTCCGCTGGCTGCTTCACGTCACTCATTTGAAAGAACTACTGCTTTTCCAACTGGTGCAGCAATATTGCCGCCCGATGGGTCGGGGCATTCGACACGATAATCGCATCTTTGTCGCATACAATCTCACACAGCCGGCATGCCACGCATTCCTCCGCCACAACCTCCGCCACCTTGTAATGACCCGCGCCCGTGTGGGTGGGGTCTTCCTTCATGTAAATGCAATCGAACGGGCAGATATCCACGCAGAACTCGCAGCCGGTGCAATCGTCCACGATGACCCGGGCCTTCGGGATCTGGCTAGGCTTGATGCGGGCGACGAGGTTCCCGCACTGGTCCTGGATGCAGGAGACGGGGCAACAAATCGCGCACACCCCACAGTCGATGCAGCCTTCGGGGTGAATCACGTACAACTCTTTCGACTTGCCGCTGATTGTGTCTACGGGACATTTCAACTCGCACACAGTGCAGCCGATGCAGGTGTCTGTAATGAAATACGCCATGCCTTTTCTGCTCTCTTGTGCGTGCGACCCTACGCGACCCACTTTGAGAAAATTTTCACGTGGAATATAGCAGTCGCGCCCCAGAGTGCAACTGCTTTTCCGAAGGCTCAAATGGGCCGGATTTGGAGCAGGCGATGGGAATTTCACCGCGTTCCACGCGGCGAACTTTACCGCGAATCATTTCGTGGCCACCTCGACAGCTTGGGAAGGATGAACCCCTACAAACACAATAGACACAGTCGCTGCCGTTTACTTATAGATAATTCGACGCCACTCACCCGCCTAACAGCGGAAGTCCTCGCCGCCAGTCCTACCGCCAAGGATCAGCCGCCGGACTATTCCATACCATTACCCGCCCATTTGGGCACACGTAATCATGAGAACCCCCAGAAGGATGATAAAACCCAAGAGGAACACGGCGGTTTTTCCAACGAATGTTTTACCGCATTTGGGGCAGGAAGTTGACAGAGCACCGATTTTTTTCCCGCAGGAGCATTGGCCCATTACCGGACTCCTTTCGGTTTCATGTTGCCATGACCGTATTCGGGAACCAAGTCCCAAAACCGGGGACATGCCTGTTGCAAGACCACCCCTGGCATGGAATGGACACAAGGACGACAGAGGAGGGGCGGGATTGCTGGCGAGGTTTTGGAGTTGCCAATGGTATGGATTTACGCCGGCTCAGATGAGTCGGCAGGCCAGCAGCACCAGCAACTGTCCGCAACGCAACCTTTCTTACAAATTACCTGTGGTGTTTCGTTTAAGGATGTAGATGAATCCGAGTATCAACAATGCACTCCCTCCCAACCATTGCCAAAAGTGGACCTTGAGCCACGAGACATCTTTTGGCTTGGGCTCTCATCGGAACTGCCGATAAGAAATATCACGGAGTTGCCCGTGGCCCTTGGACAGGGTGGCCAGTCGGGAGGAGCGTCGGCATTACAGGGCCATCCATGCTGTAGGAACAATTTTGGCAACGATGTAATGGCGGATCCCAACCCACTCCGCATTTTGGACAGATTTTTGGATAACGCTGTCCCGGCAGACGAAACTCCAAATGACAGGCCGGACAATCCACCAACTCTCCTTTCATCTCAGCCGAGAACTTCAGGTGGAACCGACATCGAGGACATTTTACGAACGTTGATATTTCGGGGATCGTCGTGGGCCCATTACAGTCGGGACAGCCGATTTCCAGCCCGGCCCCCTCATCATCGGCAACGAGATGGTTCCCACATGACCCGCATTTGAAGAAAATGTCGGGCATCGCCTGACCTCTGACGGCAAAGTATATGGCTCAACGGCAACCAAGGAAAGCAGAAAATTATCCCGATCCGCCGTCGGGACTATTACCCGCCCCCCCTCATTTCGGAAACTGGGTTTCGGGAGTTTCCCTTGCGGGCAAGAAGCCGGCCCGTAGTTCAGCAGGAGTTTTGTCCAAGATCAGAGTAATGAAATCTCGATCGGGTGCCCCGCCTGCCCTGCCGCAATTCCGCCCGCATATCCCGCCCCACTTGCATTCCCTACCTCAAGGCGTAGATTGCGGCGGAGAGTCGAGACGCTTTCTCGCCGGGCAGGGCGACAAGCCGCATTGGGAGCGGCTCGGGGAGTTCACAGTTGCGAGTAGAGCCTCGGCTCTCCGATTGTCGTCCCGCTCAAATCCTGCCGCCGGTCCCGCCGCCGTTGCCTCGCTGATTATGCTGCCAGTTGCATTCCTGATGGCGAGGCGTATGTTGCAGTGGAGAGTTGAGGGGGGAGTTGTATGAACAGACACGTGTTGGAAATTTCCACTCACGTCTTCCGCCTCCTCCAGAGGCGGGAATTGCTCTGTATCTCCTGCTCCGACGAAAAAGATGGTCCCACGCAACGCATCGTGGTCGACAATGATGTTTACACCGAGATTATCGACCGTGCGATTTTCAAGCGAAAGACCATCGACGAAATCTTCCTCGAATTCGCCACACGGGGTTGTACGGCGCCTCAGCGGTCACGTTGCATCAAGAGGTGGCGCCAGTAGCGGCGGCGTGGTCTGAACTTCTGCCGCCATCAGTTTTGGACCCGCTACGATTCCAGTCTTTTGGAAACAGGCAGGTCCTGTCCGATGGTGGCAGTGCCCTTGCGGCCATGAGGTGATACGTGGGATTTGGAATCAAGGGTGATGGCTTGGCTGCGTGGGGTGGTCCCGACCTGTCGTCGTAGGGTGACCGCGTGCGCCTGCTCCCGAACAACCCGCCGAAGGGGTCGTATCGGCCAAGCAATGGCCCCCAAAGGGTCTTGGCCCTGCGATCAAGCTCCTCTCCCCAACAATGCTCTCAAACAATCCGTTCTTGCGTGCACGACGGGATGGATTCCAAAGATTTTGTCCGGTTCGTCCGTCGCATTTGCGGTTTCAGCGGTTTCGGTCGGTCACAACCCCGCTTCAACCCTTGCCCCCTCCGGCTACGCCCGCCGCATTTCCCCCAAGTCCACCAACTTCACGCCGCGTGGTTCCGTTGAAGATTCATGCGAAATCTTGCCCGACCCCACTTCGCCTGTTACAAGAATGGGACAGTTGCCGCTCTCGAACGAGAAGGGACCGCCAGCGCGATGAAGAATGAGTGGAGAGTATTGGTCGGAGTGTGTGTGGTGGTCGTTGGGATTTACGGGTGCGCGGCCCATACGGATCCTTGGGAATCGCCGAGCCAGAGCGCGGCTGACTGTTACTACAATTTATTGGTGCAGGGTTTTCGTGCCGGTCATCTCAGCTTGAAAAAAGACGTGCCGCCCGGACTCACGCAACTCGCCGACCCCTACGACCCGGGCGCCAATGCTCTCTATCGGGCTGCGCCTTACTGCCTGCACGACCTGAGCTACTACAAGGGAAGACTGTACCTGTACTTTGGGGTTACGCCCGCCTTGATATTCCTCTGGCCGTTCGTCGCGCTGACCGGCCACTACCTATTCTCCGGACAAACGTCGGCCATTTTTTGCGCGGTCGGCTTTTTGGCTGGAGCGGGCGTGTTGCGCGCGTTATGGCGGCGCTATTTTCCCGAGGTGAGCGTCTGGGTGGTGGCCACCGGCACGCTGGCGTTCGGCTTGGGAGCGGGCGTGCCGTTGATGTTGCCCCGGTCCGGGGTTTACGAGGTGGCGGTCAGTTGCGGGTATATGTTGACGATGCTGTCACTGGGGGCCATCTGGTGCGCCCTGCACGAGCCGGAGCGGCGGCAGTCGTGTTGGTGGTTGGCGGCAGCCAGCGCGGCGTATGGGCTGGCAGTCGCAGCGCGCCCTTCCCTGCTATTTGGCGCGATTATCCTGCTGGTGCCGGTGGTCCAGGCACGGCAGGAGCGGCGGCCGGTCTGGGCGCTGCTGGCGGCGGGGATCGGCCCCATCACATTCATCGGGTTGGGGATGATGCTCTACAACGCGATGCGATTCGATAGTCCATTCGAATTCGGGCTGGACTACATCCTGGCTGCCTTCCGGCCGATTGCACGGCAATACTTCCGCTGGCGTTACCTCTGGTTTAATTTCCGGGTGTATTTTTTCGAGCCGGTGCGCTGGAGTGCTCGTTTCCCGTTCGTGCACGAAATCTCCGTGCCACCATCCCCGGCGGGCTATGCTCGAGTTGAGGCCCCATTCGGAGTCCTCACCAATAGTCCACTGGTGTGGTTGGCATTGGCGGTGCCGTTGGCGTGGCGGAGGCGGTCGGGGCAGGAAGCATCGACGTTGCGCTGGTTCGTGACGGGTGTGGCCTTGTTGCTTGGGACGTGTGTGCTGACTCTCTTGTTCTTCGAGAGCGCGACCATCCGCTATGAGGTTGAGTTTCTGCCCACGTTGGTGCTGCTGGCCGCGGTCGGAGTATTGGGCTTGGACCGTGCGCTGGCTGAGCGGCTGGCCTGGCGGCGAGCCGCGCGCTTTGGCTGGGGCCTGTTGCTGGGTTTCTCGGTGGCGTTTAACCTGTTCGCGAGCGTTGTCCGCTACGCCGAGGCAGACAACGACCTGGGAGCCGTCTTCTTGGGACAGGGCAAGGTGCAGGAGGCGATGAGCCAATTTGAACAGACGCTACGTCTTGAGCCCGATTGCGCCCAGGCACACAACAACCTCGGGATCGCTTTGGCACAAACTGGTAGCATCGAGGAAGCCATCGCACAGTGCGAACAGGCATTGCAGATCAAACCCGATTTCGCCGAGGCACACAACAACCTGGGAGCCGTCTTCTTGGGACAGGGCAGGCTGCAAGAGGCGATCAGTCATTACGAACAGGCACTACGAATTAAGCCCGATTACGCCCAGGCGCACGACAAACTCGGGATCGCCTTGGCACAAACTGGTAAATTCGAGGAAGCCATCGCACACTACAAGCGGGCCCTGCAGATCAATCCCGATTACGCCGAGGCACACTACGATCTGGGGGTCGCGTTTGAGAATGTGGAGCGGGAGACCGAGGCAATCGACCAGTACGAGAAGGCGTTGCGAATCTATCCGGATTATGTCGGGGCGCATGTCAACCTCGGAAATGCTTTCTTGCGAATAGGCAAGGTGACGGAAGCAACCGAGGAATACGAACAAGCGTTGCGGATTAACCCCAATTATGCCGAGGCATACAGCAATCTCGGGGCGATCCTCCAGCGCCTGGGGAAATTGCCGGAAGCCGTTGCGCGGTATGAGCAAGCCCTGCGAATCAAGCCCGATTACGTCGAGGCGCATTTCAATCTGGGGCTGGCTTTGGAGAAGCTGGGCCGCACGCCGGAGGCCATCGAGCACTACGAGCAGGTGCTGAAACTCCGACCGGATTATCCCCCGGCGACAAAGGCGCTGGCGCGACTGCGGGCGGGTCAGACAGGCCGATGACGCTAACGCCAGATTCATAACCCACAACAGCCGACCCACACCCATTCTGCTATCCCCCTTGCTATCACCCTGTGCGAGAAAGACGTCGGGTTTTTTGCACAGGGCACAGAACCTCCACCCACCGCAATGAATAGTCAACTTGGCAAAATTGATTTACAAATCTTGACGAATGTTTCCGGTTCGTCGGGCGAAAAGCCGATGCAATTGAAGAGACCGGATGTTTTTCTCACCAAAACGTGGCGGCACAAATCACAAAAATCGATTTTGATTCCCCACAATTTCCCAAAATCAATTTTCTTTCCCCACGTAAGTCCGTTCCATCCGCTGAAAACGGACGGGCGGACTTCGACGGCTCGGATTTCATCTGTCGGCAGAACAACGGTATGAAGGAGAATCCACGATTGTAGTTCCAGCCGGTCCCGGTAGATGCGGTATTGTTGCCAGAGACTCCTGACGGTGCGTTTCGATGCGTAGAGCGGTGTGTCGTTCATGCCCGTACTGCTCCTCTCCCAGCCGTTGCCTCACCAGACCCGAGCGACTCTCGCCAATGCGGGACTCAGACTACCATTCCCCCCATGCCGAATCGAGCCAAATCCTGCCCGCCCAGTTCCCCGCCCCCTATCCTGCCGTTGTTGCCCCCGCCATAGTTCAGCCGCCGTTGTTGGGCGGTGTGCTGACGCAACCTCCCCAGACGGATTCCTTCTGAGAAGGCGGCAAGAAGAATAGTTTTGCGTCCGTTATCTTGGTCGGGGCGGAAACACCAATTTCAGAAATCTTCCCAACAATTCTTATACGACTACCTTCCTGCAATACTTTCAATTGTGGATAATTGGCTATTTTGACATTGCTGAGTATCAGACCTCTCAAACCGTGTACGCCCTCACCTGCTAGTGCTCCGTCACAGTTCATT
>PLTX01000084.1 GCA_003164675.1 Verrucomicrobiota bacterium
CCGCCTCAAGCTCGCTGGAATCGCGGCGACTGCGGCCCGCCGACGCTAGGCAGGCAAGGGCCGACGCCAACCGCCTCAAGCTCGCTGGAATCGCGGCGACTGCGGCGTCGGTATTTGCGCCTCAACGGCCCTCTGGCGTACCGCCTCAAGCTCGCTGGAATCGCGGCGACTGCGGCTGCCCGTTACTGGAGGTGGCCTTGAGCAGCAGGCGCCGCCTCAAGCTCGCTGGAATCGCGGCGACTGCGGCAATTCAGTTGAAGAAAGTTCTTTACAAACCTAACACCGCCTCAAGCTCGCTGGAATCGCGGCGACTGCGGCTGCATGATGTTGCCGCAAGCCGCTTCGCGAGCGATCCGCCTCAAGCTCGCTGGAATCGCGGCGACTGCGGCTGTTCCCATCCGCACTAATCCTGGCCGCGTTGCAACCGCCTCAAGCTCGCTGGAATCGCGGCGACTGCGGCATACCGCAGGGCATCGAGGTCGTGGGCGCTCAGGTCCCGCCTCAAGCTCGCTGGAATCGCGGCGACTGCGGCAAATCTCATCCTCAACATCGCACCAGAGCCATGCCTCCGCCTCAAGCTCGCTGGAATCGCGGCGACTGCGGCTCCGGCGGATGACGAGTGCGACGATCACGACGGGGAGCCGCCTCAAGCTCGCTGGAATCGCGGCGACTGCGGCTGGCCCCACCGTTCGATAGGCCGGCCAGTGGATTCCTGCATTGGAATCGAGTGCCAGCCTTATATTGTCCTTCACTTATTATAACCATGAGAGCTGTCTCGCGCATCTTCCAGCGGTTCAGCCGTTTGCATACAGCGAGCGCCGCCGAAGCTCTGGTCGAGCATTGCCGCGCTCGCGCGCCTCGTGTCGTTAAACCTCAGTCACTCGCGATTTCAGAGAACATGCTTGCTCAATGGCGGAGAACAAGTGGTCGGTGGCCTTAGCCACCAGCATGGAAACACATTTCGAACCCGCAGTCAATCAGATGATCGTGACGCGCGAGCGAACCGTGTATGGCTGACCCATCGCTTCAATGATCAACGTCGCGTCGGCACTCTCCAAGCCAAGGGACACGAACAGCACTTGATCCTGGTCGTAGTTCATCTCGGGCGCGAGCGCGGCTTTAAGTTGCGCCATTCGCGTGTCATTAAGCGGACACTCAAAAACGGAGTATTGAAGCCTCGTACCGAATCCCTCCAGCACTTTCGCCACGCGCCGCAACCGTTTCGGATCACAAATATCGTAACTGACCAAGTAGCGGATGCGGCTCATCGGGTGGTGAATCCATGGTAACCAACCGCTTCGCCACGCACGAATCGCCAGAGTTGACGAGCCTGGACTTCCAACATCCGGCGATAGGCCATCTTGTAGGCGAACTCCGGGTGACTGACCTCGGTGTCGAGCCGCCGAAACCATGCCTCCCAAAACACCTTCCGTCCCCGGTCATTGAGAAACGTGCCGCTGGCACTGCGGATGAAATCCTCCGGTCCTAACTCACCGCGATTAACCAAACTGATCGCCACGCTGTCCGCAACCAACGGGCGAAACTCCTCCATCAAGTCCAGCGCCAACGCTGGACGGCCGTAACGTGGTTGGTGCATGAAGCCGAGAAACGGGTCGAGTCCCACCGCGTGGCTCACGCCAGTCAATTCCTTCGCTAACATTGAATAGCCCAGTGACAGTAGCGCATTGACCGGATCACGCGGCGGACGGCGGTTGCGTCCGCGCCAGTCGAACTTCCAGTCCTCGCGTCGCTTCAACATCGAATCGAACTGCTCGAAGTAGAGGGCGGCGGCGCTGCCTTCGACGCCCAGCAACTCCGTCAAGTCACGCACCGACTCGGTTGCATCGCGGAAATGAGTCATTAGGTCAAGCACGCGCTCCGGTACCTCGCCGTTGCGCATTAGCATGACGCGTTGATTGTGAATCTTGGCGCGGATCACCTCGCGGGCGAGTTGCAACCGGACGCCCGGCAATTCAAACAGCCGGTATTGTCCGCGCCGCGCGTCCACGCCGCTGGCCGGCAGGCCGCGCAACAACCCGATGAACCGCCCCGCTGGGGAGAAGTACGCCACGTCAATACCGAGATCCAAGCACGTCTCGGCAGCTTGCGCTGTCAGTTGCACTGCGCCGTACAGATAAATCGCCCGCACCTGTTGCCCCGGCATTTTCCGCTGCACTTCGCCCTTCACGCTGACTGTGATCTCCTCCCCGCGTTGTCCGACCTGGGCGCCCGCCGTCTGCACCACCAATACCTCGCCATCATCGCGGTCCGGTCGCGGGGGCTGCAATGTCGGCGGCTCTTTGCCGGTCGTCTCGGCGGCGAATTCAATTGCTTCCAGAATCCGGTCGCGCAACGCGTCTTCGCTCGGCGCGGCAAAGCCAAAGTGCAATTGGGGGTCCGGCTTGGTTTCATGACGCGCATGCGCCCACCAATGCGATTCGTTCGGCAAACAAATCGGATAGGCCGAGCAATACAAGCAGCGCGGATCGTTCTTCAGCGGTGGTGGACACTTGCCTGAAGCCGCCACGGCGCGCGCTTCAGTGATCGCTTGCCGGACTTTTGAGAAAAGTTCCTCGGTCAACTCCACCGGCACCCGTCGCTTGTCAGCGGCATAGTAGATCGCCCCGCGCACAGCATTGACGCCCTGTTCGCGCAACAACAACGCGTGGGCCGCAACTTGTATCGCATCCGGCTCCTTCGCCACGCGTTCACCCTCTGAATCACGACGGGCCGAACCCTTTTTGTAGTCAATGACTTCTGCACCGTCTGGGCCGCCTTCCACGATGTCCACAACGCCGATGAGGCCGAGCGTTTCGCTTTCCAGCCGTAACGACCGCAGTTTTGCGCCTTCTGGCAAGCCAAGCTCCTTTGCGTCTTCAAACCGCGACGGCGCATCCACATTGCGATGCACGTGCGAGCCGGCAACCGTGTCAGCATTTTCCTGAAAGATATTCTCGACCCACTGGAAATAAAACAGTCGCGGACAGTAGGTGAAGTTGTGCAACCGCCGCACCGGCATCGGCGGTTGTGCTTCAAGTCCAGCTTGGGTTTGTACTGGCGCGTCGCTCATAACGGTTCCCTAGATGTTCCACTCCTTCGGTGGCTCAATGCCTAAATTGCGGAGGCGCGTCGCGTTGATTCGCTTGATGCGTTCCCAGCAATCACGCTTAACCCGTGGCCAGAAGTCTTTGCTTTGTGCTGCTCCTACGCCGACTGTGTCACCGGCAACCAGTTTTCGGCCATCGGCAGCAAGTGGCAATTGATAGCGGTGTTGGTCGGCAATTGGCACTGACAGGTTGTTACCGACTCGCACCGCGGCATAGAGATATGGAAACTTTCCGCTCTCTAATTCCTCATCGCCACCGATGTCATCCTCTGCGCTTGCGGCCTTCTTTTCTGCCGGCGGTTCAATTGTTTGAACTGTGCGGTCTTCAGCCTTACTTGCCGCCTCGCTCAGGCTGCCGCGCCGATTCTTGATTTCCAATTTACCATCCGCTTTTGCTTCCGTGCGTAGCACAGGGAAAACATCCAAACGGTCAGGGTGCGCGACTGGACGCAGCCCAATATTCACCGCAGCACCAATGTCCGCGTTTTCCTGCAATCCTTCTTTGGTTGGACTATGGGAAATGACCGGGAGGAAGGCTGGCCCGCCGTCCATCGGCAGGATGAGTGTCGCTTTTAGATTATCCGAAAGATTCAATGCCTTTGCAGCCAGCACGATCATGTTGGCGCGTTCTGTTAGCTGCCGCTTACCGTCCTTGTCTGCTTTTCCAAACGTCTCCTCTTTCCATTTCTTCCACGGATAGTCGTTATCAAATCCCTTCGCGACTTGTGCGCAGCGGATGCCCGGCACGCCGGTGCGCGAACAGAAGCGCGAAGAAAAACGGGCGTCCACGGTGATGATTTGAATACCGAACACCTGTGCCATATCCTGCAACTTCCCGATAATGGCGCGATGACTCCATTCCATCAGTTGGCTGTTCTCATAGCGTGACCGGTCTTGGCTCGTTCGGTATCGGCTCAAATCTTCCAAGACGATTGCGGCTACACGTGCCTTCTTCTGTTTGTAACGCCCATGCAGGTCGCGTTCTGACTTCAATACCCACTTCGATTTCCCGTCAATCATCACTTCAGTGGGATTCATCAGCTCCAAGCCCAAAGCTTCGGCTAAAATCATGTGCGCCGTCTGATTCACGCGCTGGTCGCGCAGTTCGTTGATCTTGTCGAGAAACGCTGGCGCGGGTTCGTGAACCCTGTCGCCGGGGCGGACGGGTGACGGCTCTAATCCGTGGTTTTCTTCGGTGAATCGGCGCTCAAGTTTGGCGAGACTCTGGCAGCATTGCCGGAAGTCCTGCATCAAGCGAATGCGCTTCATGTTCAAGCCACGCATCCCATGGATGAATCGTTTCGGCTCGCTGCTTTCGTCATCTCGCTCAAGTAACGACTGCACAAGCTTTCCGTCTTTGGCGATGGTGCAGTTGTTCCATTTCCATTTCTTATTTTGCAGAGGCCAGACGAAGCGTGCCACTTCCGCGATCAGGCTGTTCTCGCCTGCAAAAGCTCTCATGGTGTGGACCAATTCGGTGTCCGCAGCCTTGGCGAGCGCCTGCCAATTCCATTTACCAACTCCGTCCGACGCCAGTTCCTTCTTCAAAGCAGCCCCCGCCGCCTTCTGCACCGCTTTTTGCCCTTTGGACTTCTCCTTCTCTTCCTTCGTGCGTCCGCCCTTGATTTTTGAGAAGAGCGGGTACGTTTTCCCGTCATGCTCGTAGGTCAGAGCTGCCCAAACATCGTCAGGAGCGAGCGTCAGCCGCAATTCACGCATGAAATCGTCTTCGCCCTCATCACTATCCTCCGGCATGTCCTCTTTAGGAATATACGCGAGCGATGCGAGGACGTTGGATCGTTGCTCACAGCGGAACGTTTTTAGGTCGTCACCGTCCAAGGCTATGTAATCGTGCCCAACCTTCTTTATCTTTCCATTGATTTGCCAGTGAAGTTTGAACAGAAACCGAACTCGCCCGAGCCGCCGACGCAGCCGGTAGGCGAGATGGCCACCCAAGTCTGGAAAAAACTTCAATTCATCAGGTTCGCTGGGAATGGGTAGCCACGCGGTAGGTGCAAACAACTGGCCGGCGAGTTTTGCAAACTCCTGCCTTTCAGTCTCCGAAGTAATACGTCCCCGGCTGCCGCACTTCTCTAGTTCTGGTTCGCTGCCGAAGCCTTTGTGCTTGTCCTTTCGCCAGATTTTCGCGTCCTCACCCTGCAAACGAAAAGTGCCGAAGTCGTAAGCGTCAAAAACGATCTCGTGCGCATGGCCTGCGGGTGAAATTGTCCGCTGGCCTGGGCGATCAGCATCGCGTCCAACTTTTACGCGCCCTCGACACCATGCCCCCGCGTAACGAACGCCCAAGTCCACGGACAGAATGTCGAATGGCTTAAAGTCGACGGAACACCAGATTTTCTTAACGCTAAAATTGGCGTCGGGCTCTTTGGTTACATCACTGGCATCAGGCACGGCCTGCACGTGCTTTTTCTTCGGTGGCTTTTCAGTGGTCGCATCTATCGGCCAGCGCAAATATAGACCAACCCATTTTCTGTTTTTGCGGACAGATTTCTCGCCTGGGATTTGTACAGTTTCGTCCACGAGCTTCTTCTGCATTCCCCGTTCGAGCTTGAACGAGAACATGAAATGCCAGCAGCCGCGTTTGTCGGCAGGCAAAAGAGAAGCTGACGAATCCAATGGCTTCCCTTTGTCCTTTTCCTTCCGAGGGAACTTTGGAAATTCACCAACAATCAATGGCGTTGCAAATTCCGCTTCAACAGAACTGCCGTCGGCGTTAGCAATGCGATCTCGCTTGAAACGGCGGTAGCTAAGTGTGAGCGGGTAGAGCGCATTCCCATCTCCATCGGTGAATGCCGGCACGTCAGCGGGTTGGACTTCAGCAGATTGCCGCTTTTTTGGCGGCTTCGCGTTCGTCTGAATCAGTATTATCGGTTTTCCTTCACTCCCTTGGTCAAACAAGTAGATCGGCGGCGTTGGCGTGATATCAATATCAAAATCCAGAGGACGAAAGCTGGTTTCGCTGTGCCGGTTCTCCGTACCCGGCCATGTGAACGCAATGGGCTTGGGTTGGGTTGTGTCCTCATCCCAAACCTTTTTCAATTCTTCCTTTGCTTCGCTGTAAAGCACCCACCACCGCACGAAATTCTTTGGATGGTGTGGCTGTTTGTTCTCCCATTCTGGCAGCCAGAGTGGCTGATATTTCTCATCGCAAAGAGCCTTAAACAGTGCTCCGCTGCCGAACCCGCCACTGCTTTCTTCTCGCGCCTTCTCAATTGCGGCCAGTAATTCGTCCTCATCAATCGGCTCGCCTTTCTTCGCGATTCGCAAAAAATCCTTTCGGAGGTCTGCCCAGCCGCCGATGGTTGCTCGGCGCATTCCGTAGCCAATTGCCCCGCCAAGTCCGGCTAACAAATGCTCCATCAACGGGGCACGTGGATCGTCTTTAATTTCAGCTTGGAGTGTGTCGAGCTTATGTTTTCGCTCGGTATTCAATTCTGCTCGCTCATCTGTACGGAGCTTGTACTTGAACACTTCCTCGGCAGCGCGTTTGAAGGCGGATTTGTCGAACTCGAACCAGGCAGCGCGGTCAGTGTGCTTTATACCGAGGCAATTTGTGAAATACGGAAACAAAGGTTCTTTGCCGGTTTTCTGATACGGCATTTTACTAATGCCTTTTCCGTCATCATCTCGGAGTTCAGTCTCAGGCGTTTCTTTGGCCACATATTCCAGTAAGTCGTTGGTGACTGCTCCACCGCATTTGGCATCTTCTCTCAGCCATAGGTATCGGAACAAAGGCTGTTCCATGTTGTTGTCGCGTGCTCCAAAGCGTAAGCGCAAGAAACGCTTGTCATCGAAAGTTGCCGATTCTATCTCCGTGATAGCTGCCTGAATTTCTTCCGGTTTCAATGAGCAGTATTTCTTGATCTTCGATGCAGAAAACGCCTTCACGAATAAGGCTTTCAATGCCGCGCGATCACTCTGGAGCTTTTCATCCAAATTCTCGCGGGAAAGCCTGGCAAGCTCCTCTCCGGTCTTCGGTTTCTTTGCCTTTGCGTTCTTAGCGTTTGCTTTGGCCGTTTCTCGCAACTGCCACCCAGCATCCGCTTTGCTCTTATCGCACAGGGACTCCTGTGCAAGAGCTTCGATTGTTTTCCACATGCGCCCCGGTTCCTTACCTGCCACTCCGCTCAACTCGCGGTGCAACTTGTCGAAAACTCCTTGGCCCGGAATCGTTGTGTCGCCGTTTTCGTTGCACAGAATTGCAATCCAGTTGCCAGCGAATGTTTTCAGGTTTTCAAGTGCTGCTGACGCATCTTCATCGCTATCAGCTTTGGCCGCCTGCTGAAAAAGAATCCGGTATGTCGTGAGTAATGAAGCTGGAGTTGTTTTTTCTGATTCGTCTGCCAGCCATTCGTAGGTTTGTGAAAGAAGCCCCTGAATGTTGCCCGCCTCGTGGAAGGGAGCATCCGGGTATCGAGAAGCGAGCCGGGCTATAACCACATTCGTCTTGGGATCAATCTGCAAATACTGCCACATCCGATTGATCGGCTCACCGTCCTTGTCACGTTCGTTCTTAACCAACCCGACAAGGCAAAGGATGTAGTAGCACACTGCATCTTGAAACAACTCGTGCGTCACCCTCAATGCCCGGCAAGTATTCTCGTGATGCGCTTTGAAATCTTTTCTCGTCTTACCGGCACCGCGCGTCTTGTGGTTGCCTGCGGTCTCTTCAACGAGAACTTCGTAGCTGCGGTAGATCGAAGCCATATGGGTTACTTCCCTTTCGAAATCTCAATATGCGGCGGAGGCAAGGGGGTGATAGTTGACGGCGTTCCGGAAGAATTTGTGGCGTTGCCAGGAGGCTTTCTGCCACTCCCGTTTCGGCAGCGGCTCCGGTTGGCCGTCATTGAGCGGTTCGACCTTGATGACGCGGCCTTGGTAGATGCGATTCATAACCTCGCTCTGTGGTTGAGTCTGTAAGTATTAACTTGATTCACTCAGTGCTACCAGCACAGAATTCGCGAGGTAATTCAAAGCGGACTGACCACTTGCCACAGCGTGGCCAAGTACAAGCTAACTCTCCGAAGCAGGCGTTACGCTGTCAGCGTAACGCAACGAGCGTAATCCACAAATTCCCGCGTTTCAAAGCTTGTACACAGCCAAAGTTTACACAAAACACACGGACGGTGATAACGCCGGATCGGTTTCCCATCAGGAAGGGCCAATCCAAGACTCGGACTTTGCTGCTGCGGCTTGCCCCCGCCGCCCAACGCCGCCGCCCGCAAAGCTCCGAGACTCTGCTTGGCTGTAGCTGTTCGATTTGCTGGCGATGTCACCGCTTGGACATCACGCGCGGTCACATCGCTGCCGAAAACCTGACCGCCCGTTTCCACCTGGCATTCGCGTCCCGCATCGGTTGACCGTCACGACCGCAACCACCCGCGCGGGCAGCCAAGACTTCGTGTTTTTCGCTTTGACACAATGGCGATGCTCCGCTGCAAAACCCGAAGACATTGGCTTGCCGTTGACGATGCGATACCGACCCGATGTCCCCCGACAGCGGATGTCGGGGCACATCGCTTTTCCCAATCCCAATGTGGAGCGCATTCGCGCTGGGTTCCAGTAGACTTGCGTGAATCCCGCCTCCATTGTACGGCTCGCTGTGCGCTGTCAAGGTAGTGCAAACGACAGCCTCCACCTGGACAGTGCTCGCTCCGCCACTTATGTGGAGCTCCACATAAGTGGCGAAATGTTGAGTCTTCAAAAAT
>PLTX01000104.1 GCA_003164675.1 Verrucomicrobiota bacterium
CGATTTTTCAAACACGTTCTAAGGGAATTCCCTTAGAAGATGCAGGCTGCGCCTACCAACTTCTACTGGTTGTTCTGCAATCTCTCACCCACGGCTTGTTGACTGCTCAACAACCCAACTGGATTTTTACAGGCAGTTGGGGCGTTTGTATTCAACCGAAACGAGCGACGATGGGCAGAAGAAAAAAAGAAAGAGTGAACAATCTACTATGAAGCAACATTTACTTGTCAAAGCGTCGATTGTCAGCGTGTTCGTCGTGATGATGGGATTCTTCTGGCCCAGTCAATCGGATGCGACGGAGGCCATCCTTACAGATGATGCTACAGTTGCAGTGGCCAAGCCAGCGGGTAGTTCAAGGATGTCAGCCAGTGCCCTTCGTGTTGTCGGCCCACTGAACAACAAGAGCGAACAGAACGCATACTTGAAGTTTGACTTTTCCCCATTACCCGCCGGCACGACAGGAACCAACATAGCCAAGGCAACGCTGGTGTTGTATGCGAACGCCGTCCGAAAGGCTGGCACATTTGACGTCGTCGCGGTCAACGGAGCATGGACCGAAAGCGCCGTGACATCCGCGACAGTCCCTTCACCAACCGAAGTGAAAGCGACAGGAGTGGAAGTCGCCGAGGATGATTTCGTAACGGTGGATTTGACAGGGCTGGTCAGAGATTGGGTCAATGGAGTGGTCACGAACTGGGGCATAGCGCTCATTCCGAACACATCGGCCGTGGATGTGCAGTTTGACGCCAAAGAGACCGAGAAGGGCTCCCACCAAGCGCGACTCATAATCACCACAGTTAATGCGGGCGCAACCGGCACCACTGGCGCGGCGGGCGCTCAGGGATCGACAGGTTTNNTGACAGGCTCGGCTGGCCCGACCGGGGCGACGGGTGCAGTTGGCATGACCTTCCGAGGCGCATGGTCCAACGAGACGGCCTACGCGATCAATGACGTGGTGACGACGAACGGTTCCTCGTGGATCGCGCTCACGGCGACCAACGGTGTCGACCCGACTACCGATGACGGGACGCACTGGATGGCAGTGGCGGCGGCAGGCCTTTCGGGATGCACAAACGAGACAGTGGCAACGAGTGAGTTTACTACGGAGTCCGCAACCTATATTGACCTCTCCGCGTTTGGACCTGCGGTGACGGTCACGGTTCCAAGCTCGGGCAACGTCCTTGTGACGCTGACGGCATTCATGTCGAATACCGCAAATGCTGGTGGATACATGGGTTTCCAAGTCGAAACAACGGAGGCGACGGATGCTACGTCGCTCCACTTTGAAGGCACGTCGGCCGGTCAGGGCTTCCAGGGGAGCGCGACGTACGTGGTTTCCGGTCTAACCCCGGGAAGTCATACGTTCACCGCCAAGTACAGGGCCAGCGCGGGCGTCGAGACGTTTGCCAACAGAACCATTATCGTCATTCCGCTTCCCTAGCGGCAGCGATTGACCGAGTGACATGAAGGGAGGCTCCTAAAGAGCCTCCCTTTATGTTTGGTACGGCTCGCGTCCCCAGCAAGTCAGAACGGCAATCCCGCCGAACACCGCGACCACGGCAACTCTTTCAGTTCCGCCACTGTCCCGCAGTAACATCCGCGCCGGCACCGGAGCAGCAACGTGTGCACCGCGTTGGTGGCCGGGGCCAGCGAGCAAAAGATCATTTTGCCTTCCCGGCGCGGCTGCAACAACACTGTCTGATGCTGCAACTGGCCGCACCTGTCACCCGCAGCATAGCGGAGCATGTCCAATCCCTTCGGCGCCGAAGACGAAATCAGCACATTGAAGCCACGCTTGATCAGCAAGGATTTGACGGTTTGGAGCAGCATGGGGCTGTCATCAATCGCCAGCACCGCGCAACCCGTCCGCTCACCAAGTACCGGTTCGGTTTTCGGCTTCCGCGCGAATGCCATCGAAGGTTGGTAATTGAAAAACAGGGCGCCGAGCGCTCGCAGGATCCCAATCATCCCCGCCGTTAAAGCTGGCTGCGGCCAAGTCTGGCGCGTATGTCGAGATCAATAGTCGTTCTCGAACTGCTGACCGAAAACCAAGAGGCGACACCACGGCAAATTGTCTCTGCGATTTCCGTGAGGGTGAACACAGCCGGTTAGATGGCTTCATGTCGTTTTGTTGGTCGACTTTTCGTCGCACTTGCCATTAGCGCCAGTTTCGCATAGGATGAAAAGCTGTAGCAGTTGGCAGGGGTTCCGGTGCGCGTCTGTTCGCTTGACGAGCGCATAAACCCGCACAGACATGCATGGAGACACGCCGGGAATGGGTTCGATTCCCATGGCCCGGTCCAGTCTTCACATGCCGGCGTGGCCGGCTTCGGCTGGCCGACCAGCCATTCTCAGAGTGCGCGGAGAGGTACCGAAGTGGCCAAACGGGGCAGACTGTAAATCTGCTGGCTATCGCCTTCGGTGGTTCGAATCCACCCCTCTCCACCACTTTTCCCGCAAGGACTTGCGCGGGTTTTCTGTCTGGCAGCGAGTCGCGCGCGCCTCCTCTGGATACCATACGTGGATACCATTACGCTTTTTTCACGGTCGCACAGGACAAGGCTGAGAATAGTTCTGAGCAAGGCATCGGTGAAGCGCAGGAAGTAGGTCGATATCGGAGAAAGTAGGTTTTCAGTCCGCGTGTGCAAAAGGGGCAATTCATTTGGGTTTTCGATGATGAATCGCGCAAAAAGCAGGTAGAAAGCAGGTCATTTGGGGACCATGGTGGTCGGCGATTTGTTGGTTTCAGGATGGAGAAAACCAACCGTTGATTTGGGGGCACTTACGTTAATTTCTGGGATCGATTTGCAAGCACTTACGTCATTTCACTGCTAGAACGGTGGTTGAGAGTAGGTGCCTGTGGACGTGGCTGCGAGCTTTTCCGCCAGCCTTGCCAGCGGGCTACTTCGGCGGGGACTGGCGCGGGCGACGAATCCAACTGAGGCTCTGCCAACTCTGCGGCTGGGTTTTGTACTGTCGCGGGCATGGGTTGCGCGGGATGCGCAGACGCTCGCGCGGCATCGGATACGTCACTGCCTGGCATGGTCTGATCTCGGTCACGGCTGTAGTTTCGCCCGGTTCGGTATCCGTAGCAAGTACGCAGCGAAAAGACTGAGTTTGTGGCGCTGAGTCACAGCGGACGGTCCACAAGAGACGCGGCGCGGCTGACTCTCCTGGGCGTCGAAACTCTTGCCTGAGCCGTGGCAGGGGACTACACTCGCCGCGAATAGGAGATTTCGGAGATCACGAGCAACACGTAACCAACAACCAGAAACATATCGCGTAGATGTTCTCTGGTTTGGAAA
>PLTX01000119.1 GCA_003164675.1 Verrucomicrobiota bacterium
ATCACTTTTTCAAACACGCTCTCAGACGCGTCATAGCTGACGGTAATATGATGCCAATTTCCGTCGTTGACGCTCGTGTTGCCGTTAACGCTATGGTACGAGCCGTTGACCGTGTACTCGAACACAATAACTGGAGAGTAGTTGATGAAGGCGACATCCCAACCGCGATCCATGCGGTCGCCAAGGATGTAGCCGTTACTGGCCGTGGTGTTTATCCAAAAATCAACCGTGAAGGGTACGTGGAACGGATCCGAATATCCTGTTACATCCACGTAGTTCGCTCCATCAAACTGCAGTGCGTAATTGCAATTGCTGGCGCAGTAATTCATCCCTTCCATATGCCCGATCCAATAGGTGCCCATGTCGATAAACTTGAAGAGACTGAACGTGTCCGGACAGCCGTAGCTGCTGGGAGCAGAACCTCCCGCCCACACCACGTTGGATGGCCATCCATTGCCAAAGCCACCGGGCGACAACTGAGTGAGCTGCAAGTATATGATGCGTCCGGGCGTGTGATTGGTGAAAACCCAGGTCTCATTCCGAGGTTCCGTCACGCAGAATATCTGGGCCGGCTGGCTAAAATCCAGAATCAACCCGCCTGCACCCCCGGTTACATTAGTGATGCCATCCGATGCGGCAGGCCACTTTGTCCTGTTCTGGCCCCCCAGCCCGACGGACTGAGCGGTGAGGTTGCTGCTGACGTTGAGGTTCCCAAGCAGGTTCACATCGCCGGCGCGGGCGGTGACTGCGGCGAGCGTGATGGCGGAGGAAAGTGCGACGGTTGCGAGGTTGATCTTCATGACGACTCTCCTTTTCACGGTATTGTCACGGTGCCGACGGGTTTGAGCGTGACCGTCTTGGATTGCGGGTTGATGGTGGTCTCCGAGTACGTGCCGGCGGCGATCTGGACGCTGTCGCCCCTGATGGCGGCGGCGATCGCGGGTTGGATGTTCAGCTTCGGACCATGGCCGCCCATGACGGCCGGGCGGTAGCCGTCGTAGCCGTTGCTGCCAACGAGCGAGTCGGCGTAGAGCGTGATATTGGCGCTGGCTAGATTCGTCGGATCGGTGCCGCGCTGGTATTCCAGCAGATTGGAAACGCCGTCGCTGTCAGGATCACACAACGCGCAGGAAAGACTATTGTTCGTCGTGGCGCTGCCGAAATACCACTGCCGCCACCCATCGGGGATCCCGTCGCCCACAGTGCTCCCGCCCCCGTTGCCAACGCAGAGGATGCTGTCCGACGCACTCAAGGTGGCTTGCTGGACACCCCATCGCCCGACAAACGCCCGCACCATGTAACTATCTGGTGGGAGGTCATAAATGGCATAGTTCCCGTTCGCATCGGTCATCATCCCGACGAACACGCCGGTGGTCAGGCCCAAGAGCCGGATGCGGGCGCTGGTCAACACATAGCCATTCACGTCTTGCAGGACGCCGCTCGCGCTGAGGTTCCGCATCGGCTGGTACCATGGGATTTGCGTCGAGTTGGTCTGGCCGGGCGTCATCGCCGGGAGCGAAATCACTCGCTCGTCAAAGTAATAACCGACTTGATAGATCAGCCGGGCTGTTTGCTGGTACGCAGGCAGTTCCGGAATGACAAATGTGCCGTCCGCCGCGACATTCGTTTCGGTCGCATTCACTTCAACCGTGAAGTTCGTGAGCGCCGCCGTACCGTTCGTGATAACGATGGAGCCGAGCAGCGTTGCCGCCGGCCCCGCGCGAAAGATCACCTGATTTGTCGGAGTCAACGCGCTTGCTCGCACCTGCTCTTTCATTGGAACGGAGTAGCCTGTGGGGAGAGTAAGAACTTGCAGTTCACCGGATAGTTCCCCCGGGAGACCGTCGAAACTGAATTCCCCGTTGGAATCCGTGTTGGTGCTGACCAAGACCGGTAGCGCGTCCGCGGCAGACGCCAATGGATCGTAAAGGAAGTCCACCTGAACGTTGGTGAGCGATTGACTTGTTCCACCGTCGATGACGTAGCCGAAGACACGATAGGCTGCTGCATTCGCCCGGCCGCCCACGACCAGAAGGCTACTCAGCCAGAGCCAAGCCAATTTTCGAGGTGCTTTCATGGCGATCCTGCGTTGCGTCGATTCTTGTATTTCGACTCGTTTTGGATCCCGATAATTCGGTCGCCGGACTGGGGGATGCCCTCAAGAACCTCCATCATCACAGGGTCGTGGGGATCGCTCCTTAGTAGCAGCTTCCCCACAACCGCGTTGCTTCGCACCACGAGAAACTGAGCCAAGAAGGGCGGCGGGGGATCGGGCGCGAAGCGGACTGTCGCATAATCAACCACCCCCGAAACCGTCCCGCTCGCGGATGTTACGGTGCCAGTCCCGAAATAAGGGATGTGGGCACGCTCTCGCTCCAGCCGCTCGCTCCGCCGCTGATTCCGCTTTTCGCCGGCATACCACCGGTCGATAGGGCTCAGACATCCCGTGGCCAAGGCCCCGAGAATGAGAACGCCGCATGATCGGACCATGTTCATTGCTTTCCGTACTTTCGCTCGTTCTGAATGCCGATGACCAAGTCGCCTACCTCTGGAGTGCCATCGAGAATCCAAACAGATTGTCCGCCCCACATGGCACGGACTCTGCCCACAGCGGCGTTGGTTCGCACAACCAAGAGGTGAACGTTTTGTCTCGGAGGAGAGCATTTACGAAAGTCTACTCGGGCTTCTCTCCACGCGGGCGGCTTGATCTCGACCGCTGTCACGATCCCTGTGCCATAATAGGGCTCGCGCGGCCGATCAGGAATCTGCGGTCCCCCTCCCAAATGGTACCTGAAGTAGTCTGTGCAGCCGCAGGCGATGGCGCATAGGAGCACCACGCTGCAACGTCCCATTTTCCGCCGGGTCAGCGCACGACTATGGTTGGATAAACGCGGTCTCATCTTCACCAAAAAACCCCGCAAAGAAGTCGAGATTCAGGTAGTTGTTATTCGTCAGATCCCAGTGATTCACGCCACTAAAGGTACGACCGGTGTTCTGGGGGTTCTCGTTACGCGCGCTGAGAGAAGGGACGCACATGTCGCTGTTGAACTGTTGCAGGTCGCCAGGGTATGTGCCCCCTAGACCGAACGTCGCGACTATCTGAAATAGTTCAGCGCCCACGCCGCTGAGGGGCGGACCTCCCGCCGCGACGCCTTCAATCGGAGCATACGGAACGGGAATCGGTGCCAGCGCGGTCAGGGCGACCGATCTCGGCGGGGCAGTACCATTGGGAAACGGATGAGTTCGCGCCGCCAGGTCCACCAGCGCCATGCCGACATCGTCTGGTTCGCCCGGCTCATCCAATGCGATGGCGTAGAAATTGAAGATTTGTTCGACCATCGTCCAAACCTTCAAGTGCTCTTTTCGTCGTTCCAATGAAGCTGTGATGCCCTTATTCACCATTCTAATCCCCTGCCAGCAGATCGAGGTGCCCGTATGCACGCCGCCTAACGTCACGAATCTGCGAATGTCTCCGATGCCAAAGTTGTCTGGGCGAAGGAACTCATCCTCCGAAGGACGCGGACTGGCGACAATCGGCGGGGTCTTGAATAGTAGCGGCTCGACCGCGCTTGCCGCCCGGTTGCCGCCATTCGGAAGCTGGGCACTCGGCGTCATGTACCAGCGCGTGGCATCCGTGCCCATGCTGTGGGCGACGATGTCGACCCTCGTGGCTGCGAAACCAGCCGCCCTCCTTGCGGAGATTGCATTCCGGATAGCGTCCGGCACCGCTACGTAAATTGCATCAAAACCCGCGGTATTCAGAGGGCTATAATCTGCTCGGTAAATGTCCACCGCGAAACCCGCCGCATCCACTCGCGTTTTGAATCCATCCCAATTTGCCGAACTTCCAAACAACCCATGCACGAGCACCAGGGGCGGTTTGTAGAGAGTGAACGGGGCGGTCGCCACCGGGTTGTTGTTCGGGTCGAAGACCTGAATTTGGATGTCATACGTCTTCGTGGCGCTGCCGAAGGCCCAACTCGGCGGCGGCAGGTAAAAGATGGCGCTCTCGCCGTCCTGAAGCGTGATTGTCGTATCGCCGGGCTCGGCGAGCGTTGAGGGCAGCGGCGGAAGGCTGTTCTCGTCCCCGCCCCACAGGCTGCCGACCTGCGCCGCGCCGAGTGTGTCGTCGTCCGGGTCGGAAACCTCTACGGTCCACCCGGCAAGCGAGCACACTCCCGTGGATAGTTGCACGACGATCAGCGAAGCGCCGTCGGTCAGCGCCCCGACGCGGTTGTAGGAGGTGTCTACCGTGTCGGCGATGGGAGTCTCCAGCCAAGGGGTTCCGTATTCGTCCAGTTGCGGCTCGAAACCTTGCGCGTCCACGAATGTCACCGTTGTGGTCGACAACGAGGCGATACAGCAAGTGTACGAGCCTCTGTTGTCCCCGTACTGGTCGTCGTTGAAGTACAGCTGCAGCGTGCCCGAAGCCGATGCGGTGAAGCTGCCGGTGCTGCCCAGTTGGAAGCAAGACGCGCCATCGATCTTGCCGACAAGCGAATAACAGATGGCAGACGGACATAGCATCTGGCTTTGCGTGCCGTGGCCGCCGCTACAGTCAACCACAAACCCGCTGTGGTTCTTGCTGTCCGGGTCCGTCTCATCGACTGCGCCGTGGGTGCCCCTTGCACACCATCCCGACGCTGTGTACGTATAGGTATTCCCGGCGCAGACCGCTCCCCAAGCGGCGCCCCCCGCCGTGGCGGGTACGGTCACGCAAGTAAGCGACCCGTCCGACGTGATGCCGGCGGGCACCGGAGAGGAAGCCGCTGGCACGACGTTGGTCTCCTGGGCAAGAACAGTAGGGGAATCGGAGAGAATGTATGAAAGCAGACTCGCGGCCGCGCAAAACACAACCGCACTCCAAGGAGCCAATCGCCCCCGCAACCACCTGCCCTTACGCCCCATGCTGTTGCAACACCAAGCTTTCATGCTGCGCTCTGCGGTGAGCTTGACTAATTGGTTCCTACCAAATCGATGGGGAAAGGCAACCGAAATGTTTCACAAACTGCAAGATGCTGCCGACGGGTTAGTAATTTGGAAACTCGCGGTGGAGAAGCTGGGGACGGAAACGTTTATAGGCGGCGCGGATTCACGAATGGTGAATTCGTGAGCCATGGCCGCGGGAACGTGGCGGACAGCCCTTCCCTGCGCAACGTCAAAGCATGGCCTGGCCCGTTATAGTTTCGCCCGCGGCCGGCCGCCTCCGGTCGGTGTTTGCCATCCGCCGCCAAGCGCCTTGTACAACGCCACGAGGTTCACCGTGACGGTGCGCTCGCTTTGGACGAGTTCGTCCTCTGCCTGGTATAACGAACGTTCGGCATCGACCACGTTCAGGAAGCCGGTCAAACCATTCTTGTAGAGTTCANNAGGCCACCAGGGCGTTCTCGACGTCTTCCAACGACATGAGCACGGTCTTGTCATACAGCGCGAGGGATTGCTGCGCCTGGGCGTTGGCCGTCTGGATCTGGCTGCGCACGTGGCCATAATCCAGAATGCGCCACGTCACCGTCGGCCCGGCTGACCAATACTTGCTGCCGCCGCCAAACCAGTCGCCGGCGGAAAAACTTTGGAAACCGGCCACGCCCGTCAGCGAGAACTTCGGGAACAATTCGGCTGTTTGGACGCCGATGTTGGCGGTGGCCGCCGCAAGTTGGCGCTCGGCGCGGCGCACGTCCGGCCGCCGGCGCAGCAAATCCGATGGCAGACCCACGGGCACTTCGGGAGGCGGCGCGGGGATCGGCGCGGTGGCGCCGAGTTCATCGAGCAACGCGCCCGGCTCCTGGCCGATGAGCACGCCCAGCCGATGCACGGCCTGCTTGAGCGATTCTTCGAATGCGGGGACTTGCGATTGCGTGGTGGCCAGCAATATTTCCGCTTCCTTGGCATCCAGTTCGCTGGCCAACCCGGCACGGAATCGGGCGCGGGCGATATCGACGGCATCTTGCTGGGCCGCGATATTCTTGTTGGCAATAGCCAGGCGCTGCTGGAAATCGCGGACATCGACGTAATTGCGCGCGACCTCGGCGAGAACGCTCACCAGCACGTCGCGCCGATCTTCCTCGACGGAAGCGAGCAGGGCGTTTGCCTCCTGGAGGGCCCGTCGTTTCCCGCCGAACACATCGATCTCCCAGCTCGCATCGAAGTGCGCGTCGTACAGGTCGGTTTGAAAGAGGTAATTACTGGTAATCTCACCTCCAACGGGTCCCGATGTTTTGAACGGAAGCGAGTTCCTGGCCAGCCGCTGGTCGGTGTAGCCGGCCGAGCCGTCGATCTTCGGGCCGAGGTCAAAAAACGCGCCGGCCCGGAGCGCGCGCGCCTCGTGGAGTCGTCCCTCGGCGATGCGCAGGTCGTAGTTGGCCACCACAGCGCGCTCGACCAGCGAGTTCAGCTCGGCATCATGGAATGTCTTCCACCACTCGACCGCCGTCACGGCGCTATTGGTCGCGCCGCCAAGTTGGGCTTCGCTCCAGTTGGCGGGTGCCTGGGTCTTCGGTGGGTGATAATCAGGTCCGACGGCGCAACCTGTAAGCGCCACGGTTGCCAATGCGCGCAGGAAAGCAGTTCTGGTTTTCATAACGACGTTTCCTTCTTGTTGAGAGCGTCCATCAAATTGAGGATCGTGCCGAGAACCAGATCGTTGCCCAGCGCGGTGTTGAGCATGGCGTGATAGAGGGGGCGATGCGGCCACTCCACGCCAAAGTAGTGCTTCAGAAAGTGCTTGCGGTCGCGGTCGATCGAATCGAGCAATTCATTGGCTTCGGCCTCGTTCTTGGTACGCGTCAGGACGCGCCGGAACTTGAACTCGCGTGGCGCAAATAAAAACACCCGGAGCGTGTCGGCCCGGTCGCGCAGAAAGTAGGGCGACCCCCGCCCGACGATCACGCAGTTGCCTGTGGCCGCCGCTTGTTCGACGACCTGTTGGACGATTGCCACCATGCTGTCCGCGTCGAAGGCCTCGTGTTCGTCGACCGGCAGGCTTCTCTCGTAGCTGCCGCGCCAAAACACCTTCCCCAGTCGGTAGAACAATGGATCCAAATGTCCTTCACGCTGCTCGACGGTCGCACGCGTGACCTGGGCGATGCGCGCAATCTCGTCGGTCAACGACCGGTCCAGCAGCTCCCAACCGAGGCGCGCGGCGAGTTTTTCGGCGATGACGCTTCCGCCGCAACCGTACTCCCGTTCGATAGTGATGATGCGGATCATGTCAGTGCCCCGCGATGGGGCCTCCTGTCCTCGGCCGCTTCATCCAGAACGTCAGCGGAACCAACGCCAGGCAGACCAAGCCGAGCGCCAGAAAGTTGTCAAGGTACGCCAGCAGCGCCGATTGCTGCGCCACCATCCCGCCGATTGCTGCGTACGCTTGTTTGGTGCCCATCACCGCGCCGGTGCCCGACGCCGCGAACCGTTGTCCCAGGGCGCGCACGGCGACCATGAAGTGTCCGTTGTAGCCGGACAGATGCGTAACAAGCACGGATTGGTGGACCTGTGCGCGCCGAGCCAGCATGGTGGTCACAAAGGAAATCCCCACGCTACCCCCGATGTTGCGGGAGAGGTTGATCAGGCCCGAGGCCGCATTGTTCTTGTCACGCGGCAGAAAGGCGTACGCGGCGGTGTTGATCGGCACGAACAGAAACGCCACACCCGCCGACTGCAGGACGCGGGCCCAGAGCATCGTCGCGAAATCAACCTGCAGGTTGAATCTCATCATGTTGAACATGGACACCGCAACCATCAGGAAGCCAAACCCGATGATCTTGCGCGCATCGTAGCGGGAGACAAGAAATCCGCACAGCGGCAGCAGCAGGATGATCGTGATCGCACCCGGTGAGATGAGTTCGCCGGATTGCTCGGCTGTGTAGCCCATCAACTCCTGCACAAATTGCGGGAGCAGCATCGTGCTCGAATACATGACGAATCCCACGGTAAACAGCATCACGTTGGCCAACAGGAACGTGCGATTCTTGAACAGACGCAGGTCCACGACCGGTTCCTTGACGTGTAATTCCCAAATGACCGCCAGGACCAGTGCAGAGACAAAGATGACGGTGAATACCCGGATGTACGGAGTCTCGAACCAGTCTTCGCGCTGCCCCTTGTCGAGTACGACCTGCAGCAGGCCCAACCCCAGGGCGATTAGCCCGAACCCGATATAGTCGATCTTCACGCCGGCGCGCTTCCTGTTCTTCAGGTACGGCGGATCGGAAATGAGTCGCGACGTCAGGATCAGCGAGAGGATGCCCACCGGAATGTTGATGANNGTTGATGAAAAAAATCCAGCGCCACGTAAAGTTGTCCGTGATCCAACCGCCCAGCGTCGGTCCCAGGGCCGGCGCGGCCACCACCGCCATCCCGTAAATGGCAAATGCCATCCCGCGTTTGGCTGGCGAAAAGGTGTCGGCCATGATCGCCTGTTCGCTCGGCTGCAAACCGCCCCCGCCCACTCCTTGCAGGACGCGGAAGAAAACCAGCATGCCCAGGTTTGTCGCCAGCCCGCACAACAATGAACTGATCGTGAACAGTGCCACACAGATCATGTAGAATCGTTTGCGGCCGATCCTTTCCGAAATCCAACCGCTCAACGGCAGAATGACGGCGTTGGACACGAGATAGGAGGTCAACACCCACGTGCTCTCGTCGAGGCCTGCGGAAAGATTTCCCGCGATGTGCGGCAATGCCACGTTGGCAACGCTGGTGTCCAACACCTCCATGAACGTCGCCATCGTCACGACCATGGCGATGACCCATGGGTTGTGTGGCGGCTTCCAAATCGCCTCGTCGTGGCCGATGGTGGAAACGTCGCTCATCGCACTTTCACCCGCGGCACCACCGACGCGCCCAGCGGCAACGGGAAGTTCGGGTCTTCGCCTTCATCAAAGACGATTTTCACGGGCACCCGCTGCACGACCTTGACGTAATTACCCGCCGCGTTCTCGGGCGGCAACAGGCTGAACTGCGCTCCCGTGCCGGCCTGGATGCTGTCCACGTGGCCCCGGAACTTTCTTTGCGGAAACGCATCGACTTCGATCCACACCGGCTGGCCGGGTTTCATGTGCGTCAGCTGCGTTTCCTTGAAATTGGCGGTGATCCACACGTTGCGCGGCACGATCGCCAGCAACGCCTGCCCCACCTGCACGTACTGGCCCCGCTCGACGATACGGCGCGTCACCCAACCGTCTTCGGGCGCAGTGATATCGGCGTAGGAGCGGTTCAATTCCGCCTGGCGCAGCACGGCTTCGGCCTGTTGCACGCCCGCGTCAGCGGTCGGGATTTGCGTTTGGTCCTGCCCGATCTGCGCGTCGGAAGCGTCCGCTTTTTTGCGCGCTTCCTCCAGTGCCGCGGCGCTGGAATGCGCGGCAGCGATGGCCGCATCAACCTGCTCGCGCGATACCGCCCGGCTTTCAACGTTTTGATAGCGCGCGAGGTTGGCTTCGGCTCGCGCAGCTTCCGCTTCGGCGACACCGACGGCAGCCCGTTCCTGTTCCGCTTTGGCGCGCGAGACGATTACCTGATGTTGGGCTTGCGCCAAACGACTTTGGGCCGCGGCCAGGTTGGCGCGCGCCTGGGTCAGGGCCACGTCGTAGTCGCGAGGGTCAATCTGCGCGAGTGGGTCGCCTTTTTTCACAAGCTGATTGTCGTCGATAAGCACCGTCAGCACGTGGCCGGACACCTGGGGGCTGATCTGGATCATGTGCCCGTCGATGAACGCATCGTCGGTCGTCTCATACGGGCGGACGGCAAGGAAGTAATAGACCGCTGCCGCCCCGATGATCAACAGGCCGAGGGCTACGACAAGGGGGATAAACCGCTTGTGTGATCTTGTACTGGCCCCGTCGGGCAGTGGTTCGGAGGATGCGGTTACGACAGAGGGTTCTGTATCTGGTTTCATGGTCGGGGATTCATTTGTTTGTGGTCGTCTGTTATTCTTAATTCTTTCAATGCGGCGAGCGAGAATTGCGCGATGTGCGCGGCCAGGGCGTCGATATCATCCGGTCCGAGCCTCATGGCGGGATTCAGCCGTGAGATGACCTGTCGATTGTAATGATAAAACACCCATTGCGACGAAATGCTGAACGCGCAACGTTGGACCTGTTCGTCACCGGCCCCGGGCCCGAGGACGGCGCGAACACACGATTGGAGTCGCTGGAAGAACGGCTCCAATTCCTCCTTTACGAGGGCGTCCAGGGCCTCCGTTGGCTCGATCATTTCGCGGGACATCAGTTTGCTGTGCCATGCGGTCCGTCCGAGATCCAATACCGCATGCAGTCTGGCCGCAATCATCTCATGCAACTCCTGCTCAACATTGGCAGGAGTAATGGGTCCGTGCCCCGTGGGATATTTATTTCTCACGCGGCACAAGGCATACTTCAATACAGCTTCATACAATCCCTGTTTGTCGTGGAAATAATAATTGATCGCGGCCACATTGGCGTGGGCGCGCCGACAGATTTCGCGCACGGTGGCCTGGCGGAAGCCGCGCTCCGCGAACACCTCGCCAGCGGCTTCAAGCAGCCGGTGATGGGTCTCGGCGTTCTGGTGGAATTCAACCCCATTCTTCATGCGTTTCAAACACCCGTTTAAATCAGACGTTTGAAATCGTCAAGCCGTTTCAAATCGTCATTTTCTTCAGGGTTCTTCGGGTCAAAAGATAACGCGTCATTGCATTGCGCATTGCGCTCGACAATATGCCGTAACTGCTTCTGAAGCAATAGCCAACGAAGCTGACCTCTGCCCAGGCGCAATTCATCCAGGTCCACGCAAGCTACACACGCCTTGCCCAGTGGCAACCCCTGTGGACTCTTGGACCCAATCAGTGCCGCCAGATGTTCGGATAGCGATGGCATGTGGCCGACCAAAAGGATTCCGTCTTCCGAGGAGTATGGTTTCAGAGTCCGGAGCAGCAATTGCGTCGGCGTGCCGTTCGTGAGTTCATCCAGCAATTCTATTTCGCCTCGGAACTTCATTGCGCGCGCCGCAATCTCGGCAGTCTGACGGGCGCGCACCAACGGGCTGCTCAGAACATGCGAAGGTTTGACTCCCAGCTCGGCAAGCGCCGATCCCGCAATCTGCGCTTCCTCCTCACCCTCTCGCGTCAATTTCCGCTCCGCATCACTCGGCGCCACGTCCGAGGCGGTGCCATGACGGAGAAGGTACAATTTCATCAGCCCAAAACTTCTCGCGGATCGGTGATGTGCCCGGTGATCGCGCTGGCGGCCACGGTGTAGGGCGACGCGAGGAACACCTGGGATTCGAGGTGGCCCATTCGACCGGGGAAATTGCGGTTCGTCGCGCTGATGCACTTCATCGGCTTGTTCAATCGGCCAAAGGTGTCGTTCGGTCCGCCGAGACACGCGGCACAACTCGCGTTTTCGGTCATTTGCACTCCGGCCTCCTCGAGCACCTGCCACACGGTCTTGCCATTCATCTTCGCCGTCTGCAAGTCGTGCACAACATCCGGTGTCGCGGGAACACCAAACGTGTCGATCTTGACCTTGCGGCCCTTGATGACTTGCGCGAACGCGAGGAAATCGCTGGTCTTGCCGCCCGTGCACGAGCCGATATAGGCGCGGTCGAGTTGGACGCTGCCAAGTTCCTTGGCAAGTTTGCGGTTGCCGGGGTTTGGATGGCACGCCACGGTCGGCTCCAATTTCGAGAGATCGAATTTCTTGTCGTAAACAAATGTCTGTTTGTCGTTGGAATCGCAGAACAACGCGTCATACTTCGCTTTCGTGCCGTTGGCCTTGATGCGCGCGTCCACATAGGCGAACGTCTTGTCGTCCGGCTCAAAAATCCCGTTCTTACCGCCTGCTTCGATCGCCATGTTCGCGATGGTCATGCGGTCATCCATCTGGAGCGCCTTGGCGCCGGGACCCTGGAACTGCATTGCGCGATAGGTCGCGCCGTCGGACCCGACGTCACCGATGCAATGGAGGATGACATCCTTGGCCATCACGCCCTTCTGGAGTGAGCCTTCAAACCAGAAGCGCATCGTCTCCGGCACCTTGAGTAATAATTTTCCCGTGCCGAACACGAAGCCCGCATCGGTATTGCCGATGCCGGTCGCGAATTCGCCGAATGCACCCGCCGTGCACGTATGCGAGTCCGTGGCAAGCAGGACCTCGCCCGGCCGCGTGTGGCCTTTCGCCGGTAGCGCCGTATGGCATACGCCCGCAAAGCTGTTGCCGTACTGGCGTTTGAGCTGACCCTTGCTCGCATCGAACGTCCAGTGCCCGTTCGGATCGTCGATCACGTCGTAGAAATATTTCAGCCCCTGTTCCTTCACGAAGTCGCGCAAAATGTCCACGTTGCGATTCGATTTCGAGTCGACGGTGAAAATGTAGTGATCGGGAATGATGACAATCTTCTCGCGGTCCCAGACTTTCGCGTCCTTGCCGAATTCCCGCTTGAACACGCCGATGGTGCCCGGGCCGCATACGTCGTGCGTCATGAGGATGTCCACGTTCACCCAGACGTTGTCGCCGGGCTGCACGGATTTCTTGCCCGCCGCGCGGGCCATGATTTTCTCTGTAAGTGTCATGTAATCGATGCTCCGAGATGGCACAGGATACACGAGCAATTGTGCCCGCGCAACATCCGCGCTACACTCCCCGCATGACGGAAACCTGGGACTTTCTGCTGTCCCCCGCGGCCGGCGCGGCGTGGAACATGGCGTTGGATGAGGCGTTGTTGCACACCGCCGCAAAGCGCGGACGCCCGTTGCTGCGCGTCTACGCGTGGGAGAAACCATCCGTCTCGTTTGGCTATTTCCTGAAATTTCCGGCCCCGCTGGCCAACGCCTATGATGCGGTCCGTCGTCCTACCGGTGGAGGAGTCGTGTATCATGTCGACGATACCACGTACACGGTGGTCGTGCCGCCCGCGCACGCGTTGTATGCGATGAAAACAGCCGACGCCTACTGCGCCCTGCATCAGGCTGTTGCCGCCGCGTTTCAATCGCCACCCGCGCTTCACCATGCGCCGCTGCATTCGCCACGCGGGTCATACGAATGTTTCCAGCGCCCGGTCCACGGCGACATCGTGGCCGACGGCCGCAAACTGGCCGGTGGGGCGCAACGCCGCACGAGATCCGGCCTGCTGCATCAGGGCTCCATCGCCGCGAAGCTTTCCGCAAAACAGATCAAACATGGATTTCAGGAGGCGCTCCGGGTCGAATTTCAAACATATAAACTGCCGGACACCGAGAGGACGCAAGCGGAAAAACTTGTGCGCGAAAAGTACGCGACCGACGCGTGGAATCGTTACCTGCGGTAGCGCCGCTCAGGTGAGTTTGGCCTGATCGCTGGGCGAAATAACAGGCTGCTCGATCTGGCCGAGCTTGGCATCGAATTTCGCCAGGGCTTTCTCGCCGTCGGAATAACTGCCCTGCGCGTTGGTCAGATGCTTGCCGAGGACGCGGAAGCTTTCCTGCACGCGCTCGAAATCCCCTCGCAGACGCGCGAGTGTATTGAGAATTTCCTGGGCGCGTTCCTCGACCTGCATCCCGCGCAAACCGAGCAGGATCGTTTGCAAATACGCGTAAAAACTATTCGGTGAGACCGGAACGACGCGTTTCTCCAACGCATAGCTGAACAGCGGGCGCTCTTCGCCCGACGCGCTGGCCTCCTCTTTGATGATCGTCTCGTAATACACGTTCTCGGCGGGAACATACATCAACGCGAAATTGTAAGTGCCTTCGTCGGGCAGGATATATTTCGTGGAAATCGCATCGACGTGTTTCTTCACGTCGCGCAGGAAGTGTTTGCGGGCCGCGACGCGCTCCGAGTCGCTCTGGGCGTCGATGATGCGGCGGAAATTCTCCAGCGGGAATTTCGAGTCCACGGGCACGAACCTGTTGCCGATCTGGATGACCGCATCGACTGTTTCGCCACTGCGGAACCGGTGCTGCAACTCGAAATGTTCCGGCGGCAGAATTTGTCCCAGCAGGTCACCCAGAAAGAGTTCGCCCATCCCGCCACGGAGTTTTGGCGCGCGTAGAATGTTCACCAAATCGGCAGCAGCTTTGCCGACCTCGTGGATTTGACCAACCTTTTCACGGAGATCGCCGACAACCTTGGCGGCATTGTCGAGCCGGCTGTTCATCTGCGCCGCGGATTGCTGCAGGTTCTCAGCAACGGTCTGGCCGAATTTGTCGAGCCGCTCCTGCAGGCCATTCATCTGTTGCTGGATCAGCAGCAGCGACTGATCGGGCTGCAGCGGCTTGTTGCGTTCGCGGACAATCACGACAATCAACACACCCACGGCGACAAGCGTGAGCAACCCGATGATAATGACGACAGATTCCACAGCCCGAAACTAGCATTTGCCAGGTGGAACGGCAATTCTTTGGTTTCGCCCCAACCGGACGTTAACGCTTTTTTAACAGCATCGCGGCGGCTTTTAATTATCGCCTCGTCGCCCTGCTCGTCGATAGTAACGCTGGATTAAGAACCATTGGAGGTTCCGATTTAGGAGATGTGTTGATGAACGCGAATGAAGTCATTCAACTATTTTTGTATTTCGGTCTATTGATTGGCCTGACGCCACCGATCGGCGGATTCATGGCGCGGGTGTTCGAGGGCAAACGAACCTTGTTGTCCGGCATTCTCGGGCCGGTTGAGAAATGGATTTACCGCCTCAGCGGCGTGAAAGCCGATGAGGAGATGTCCTGGAAGCGGTATTTCGGCGCGGTGCTGATCTTCAATGTTGTGGGGATCATCGCGGTGATGGCCCTGGAGATGACGCAAACGTGGCACCCCTTGACCTTGAATCCACAGAAGTTTCCCAACGTTCCGTGGGCGCTGGCACTGAACACGGCGATCAGCTTCATTACCAATACCAACTGGCAGGCGTACTCGGGCGAAAACACCATGAGCTACCTGACGCAAATGGCCGGGCTGGCGGTGCACAACTTCCTCAGCGCGGCGACCGGCATCGCGATCCTCGTATGCTTCGCGCGCGGACTGAAGCGCGCCACGTCGAAATCGCTTGGCAGTTTCTGGGTGGACGTCACGCGGACGACGCTCTACGTCCTCCTACCGTTTTCGGTGATCGTCACCATCGTATTGGTCAGCCAGGGGGTGGTGCAGAATTTCAAGCCATACACGGACGCGAGGCTGGTCGAAGCGTACACCACGCAAGTGCCGAAGACGGATGACAGGGGCCAGCCGGTGAATGGCCCTGACGGGAAGCCGGTGATGGTCGCCCAACGAGTGGAGACGCAGAGCATTCCGTCGGGACCGGCCGCGTCGCAGATCGCCATCAAGCAACTGGGCACCAACGGCGGCGGATTTTACGGCCAGAACAGCGCGCACCCGTTCGAGAACCCAACCCCGTTCAGTAATTTCGTGGAAATGTTCGGGCTGATCATCCTCGCGGCGTCGCTCGTGTATGCGTTTGGCACCCTGGTCGGGGACCATCGACACGCCTGGGTTTTGTTTGGCGTGATGTTGGCGTTACTGGTTGGCGCCTTTACGTTGGCGTGGTGGGCGGAGACGCGGCCCAATCCGGTCGTCGGCAACGTGCTGCCGTTGCTCGAAGGGAAAGAACAGCGGTTCGGCGTAATGAACAGCGTGTTGTTCGGCGTGGCCACGACCGGAACCTCTTGCGGCGCGGTCAACTCGATGCACGACAGTTTCACCCCGCTGGCGGGTCTGGCGCCGTTGTGGAATCTGATGCTGGGTTGCATTGCGTTCGGCGGTGTCGGGGCCGGATTATACGGCATCATGATGCACGTTCTGATTGCTGTGTTCATCGCCGGGCTGATGGTCGGCCGCACACCGGAGTATCTGGGCAAGAAAGTCCAGGCATGGGAGGCCACGTGGGCGGTGGTGGCGATCCTCATCCCGAATTTTCTGATCCTGATCGAGTCCGCGATTGCGTGTAGCGCACCTGCCGGACTATCGAGCCTGAACAATCAAGGCCCGCATGGGCTGAGCGAGATCTTTTACGCCTACGCCTCATGCGCGAACAACAACGGGAGCGCCTTCGCCGGTCTGAACGCCAACACGAATTTTTACAATCTGACCCTTGGCGCGACGATGTTCCTTGGTCGGTTCGGCGTGGCCTTCGCGGTGCTGGCGATCGCCGGCGGCTTCGCCGCGAAGAAAACGATTTCGGTCTCGCAGGGGACCCTGCCGACGAATGGATTGACGTTCGCCTGCGTGCTGTTCGGCGTCATATTGATCGTCGCCGCATTGACATTCTTTCCCGCAATGTGCCTGGGGCCGATCGTCGAACACGGGTTGATGCTGGCGGGACGGGTTTTCTAGGGAGAAACTCATGCGCACAAAAGTTGAAATCAAATACTCCGAGTTAGTGTACCAGGCGGTCATCGACTCGTTTAAGAAGCTGAATCCGCGGGACGAGATCAAGAACCTCGTGATGTTTGTTGTGTGGGTCGGATCGATCTGGACGACGGCCATCCTGCTCACACCGGGCGGATGCAACCTGTTCAACATCCAGATATGCCTCTGGTTGTGGTTCACGTGCCTGTTCGCGAATTTCGCCGAGGCGATGGCCGAGGGACGCGGCAAAGCCCACGCCGATGCGTTGCGCAGGATGCGCACAAAAACCATGGCTCGCAAGCTCGTCAAAGGCAAAGAGGCGTCGGTGCCCAGCGCCGAGTTGAAGATCGGCGACCTGTTTGTATGCGAGGCGGGCGACACGATTCCCGCCGATGGCGAGATCGTGGAAGGCATCGCCACCGTGGACGAATCCGCCATCACGGGCGAGTCGGCCCCCGTCATCCGCGAAAGCGGCGGTGACCGCAGCGCTGTGACCGGCGGCACGAAGGTCATCAGCGACCGGATTGTGGTCCGCGTCACCGCGGAACAGGGCAATTCGTTCTTGGATCGGATGATTGCGATGATTGAGGGCGCACGGCGACAAAAGACACCGAACGAAATCGCATTGAACATCGTGTTGGTCAGCTTGACCGCGTTGTTTCTCGTGGTTGTGTTCGCTCTGCCGCCGTACGCTCACTACAACGAAGCCCAGGCAGGCCAGAAGGGTGCGGTGTTGACATCGATTCCCGTGTTGTTGTCGCTCATCGTGTGTTTGATCCCGACGACCATCGGCGGGTTGTTGAGCGCCATCGGCATTGCGGGTATCGACCGGTTGATGCGGCGCAACGTGCTCGCCACCAGCGGACGCGCGGTCGAAGCCGCCGGCGACGTGGACGTGCTGTTGCTCGACAAGACCGGCACGATCACGCTCGGCAATCGTATGGCCACCGATTTCATTCCCGCGCCGGGCGTCCCGGTGGAAGAACTTGTCGATTCCGCGCAACTGGCGTCGCTGGCCGATGAAACACCCGAGGGCCGGTCCATCGTGGTGCTGGCGAAAGAAAAACACAACCTGCGCGGACGCGAAGTCGCGGAGCCGCAGGCGAAATTCGTGCCGTTTACCGCGCAAACGCGGATGAGCGGTTTGGATTTGATCGATCCCGACGGCAAAGGCGTGCGCGTAATCCGCAAAGGCGCGGCGCAAGCCATTCGCCGCCACGTCGAACAACGCGGCGGATTGTATCCCAAGGCGGTCGAACAAGTCGTCTCCGATATATCGACGCAGGGCGGCACGCCGCTGGTGGTCACGGACGGCTCGCGGGTGATGGGCGTCATTCGCCTGAAGGACGTTGTCAAGGGGGGCATTCGGGAGCGGTTCGCGCAACTGCGCAAGATGGGCGTGCGCACCGTGATGATCACCGGCGACAATCCGCAAACCGCGGCGGCGATTGCCGCCGAAGCCGGGGTGGATGACTTCATTGCCCAGGCAAAACCAGAAGACAAGCTCGCCCGCATCCGCAAGGAGCAGGAGGGCGGCAAACTCATCGCGATGATTGGCGATGGCACGAATGACGCACCGGCGCTGGCCCAGGCCGACGTCGG
>PLTX01000101.1 GCA_003164675.1 Verrucomicrobiota bacterium
CGAGCGCACCTTCGGCTGGCTGATGAAGTTCCGTCGCCTGCGCTCCGACTACGAACAATCCACCGCTCATAGCCGCGCCATGATTCAACTGGCGATGATCAACATCGTCCTGCGTCGAACTCATTGATCATGCAGAACCGATTTTTCAAACACGTTCTCACCATCAGTGGTCCGGGCGCAACGAGTCTGGCGATCAGCGGCAATGGAAACAGCGGCGTGTTCAACGTCGTTGCCGGTGCCACGGTAAGCATCTCAGGCCTGACCATTCAAAATGGTCTGGCGACTCCTATTATCTATCAGGCAGTCGCGGGTGGTGGGATCTACAACGCGGGCTCGCTCACCTTGAGCGGGTGTATTGTCAGTAACAACGCCACGGCTCCGGGGCCGCGCGTTTTTGGTGCTGCGCCAGGCGGCAACGGCGCCGGGATTTATAATGCAGGCACGATGCTGGTGAGCAATTGTATCGTATGTGCCAATTCTTGTGCAGGAAGCTTGCCTTCGTGCGGCGGTTATTCCTCCGCCTATGGTGGTTCTGGCGGCGGGATTTACAATACTGGCACATTATCGATGAGCGGAAGTACGCTCAGCGGCAACTCCGCAGGCAGGGGCGCCGGGGGTTGCGACGATTACTCGACTGGCAGCGGTGGCTCTGGCGGTGGCCTGTACAATGTGGGCGTCACGATGCTGAGCGGGTGCATCGTCAACGGCAACTCCGCAGGCGGGGGCGGGGCGTCTGATGGTGGCAACCCCGGTGGCAGCGGTGGCAGCGGTGGCGGGATTTGCAATGGGGGTACGCTGACGATGAGCGGATGTTGCGTGTACGGCAATAGTTCCGGCGGCGGGGGATGGGGTGGACATGGCATTAATAGTGACACACCGTACAAATTTAGCGGCGCGCCTGGTGGCGGCGGTGGCAGTGGTGGCGGGATTTACGGTGGAGGTGTACTGACGCTGATCAATTGCACCATCTACGGCAACTCCACCGGCAACGGCGGCCCCGGTGGATCTACTAGCTACGAATACTACAATGGCGGCAACGGCGGCAGCGGCGGCAGCGGTGGTGGGATTTACGGCGGAGGCACAATTATCAACTGCACAATTGCCGGCAATTCTGCAGCCGGGGGAGGATCCAGAGGTTCTGGATATGAGGGTACCCACAACGGCAACAACGGCAGCCCTGGCAATGGTGGCGGCATCGGCGGTTCCTCACAACTCCTAAACACTCTCATCGCCAACAACTCAGCGGCGGGAAGCGGACCCGATGTCTCCGGCAGCTTCACCTCTCTGGGACACAACCTGATCGGAAACGCAACCGGCGGCAGTGGATTCGGAGCCACCGGTGATCTGCTCAATGTCAATCTGCAACTTGGTCCTCTCGCCAATAACGGCGGGCCCACCCTCACCTGTCCCCTCCTCCCCGGCAGTCCCGCCATCGACGCCGGCGACGATGCGGTGCTGTCCGCCCCTTACAATCTCATCACCGACCAGCGCGGGTTCCCACGCTTGTCCGGTTCGCACGTGGACATCGGGGCGTTCGAATTCGTCTTCCTTTATCCGGGAGACGACCTCTGCGACGGAATTTCGGATGCTTGGCGCGCACAATACTTCGGCGGCAACGGCGCCGCCACCAATGGCCTATCCTGTGCCACGTGCGATGCTGACGGTACCGGCCAGGACAACTTGTTCAAGTACTTGGCAGGGCTTGATCCGACCAATCCCTCATCGATCTTTGGCATCACAGCCATTGCTCGCAAAAGCAACGATGTCCTGGTGACTTGGACCTGCGTAGGCAGCCACAGTTACGTCCTGCAAAGCACCAGGAGCACGGCGATGATTGCCGAGTACAACACGAATTTCGCTGACGCCAGCCCGATAATTATTGCTTCTGGTCTTGGCCCAACCACTACCAACTACCTCGACGTGGGTGCCGCGTACGCTCCACTGGTCACGTCGCCCGGCGGCACAATGGTCACAACCTCGGTCGTGCCATCTACAGTTGACTGCTCGGCGGTGTGGACACGCGGCATTACGGATTCCTTGCGCCAAGCCCTGCCGATTGGAAGCCTGCTCATGCTTGGAACCTTCAGCATCAGCGAGCCCACCATCCAGTCGAACTTCAGTGCAGGCAACGTCAGCGCCATCATGTCGAACTTCACTCCCTACAGCATGTCATTCAAGGTCGGCGACGGAACCGGACTGCCCGCGACTTGGAGTGTTTCATTGAGTGCTGCGGGCTTTGGTGGTCAGCAGATTTACCTGCTCGCAATTGATAAACCGACTTTTGCCGCAGCGAAGCATCTGGGAATCTTTACCGCGCCGTCTTGGGTGTTCCCTGACGACGGATGCGAGATCGACATCGATCTCGAAGATGTGACCGACTTCGTCATCGGTACGCAAGGTGGTCCGCTGACAATCAACCTTGTCTTGGGGGGAGAGACGTACACGTTCAACGACACGGCCAGGTTGAGTTACCTCCCCGGAAGGAGTCTCTTCTACCGCGTCCGGCTGGCGCAGTAGGCCCCTCTCACTCCGCGCCGCGGAATTGATCCGCCTTGTTCTTGAAGAGGACGTTGAACGTCGTCAAGGAACCATACGACCGCGTGATGTATTGCTGCATCTCCACCTTCTCGGCGTCGGTAAGCTTCTCGTGGCTGTTGATCTTCTGCTCGAGCACGCGCAGGTTGTTCCGCAACATCACCACCTTGTGGAAGAACACGTCCAGCGGGATCTCCTTCGCCTGTAAACTCGCGTCGGCTGGATGAAGCATCAACCGCCCGCCGTGCCATCGAGCCCCGAGCTGTTCCACCACTTCTCCCGGCGTTCCCACTCCCAGTTCGGTCAGAACCGCCCGCGTGGTCTTCTCGATGAATTGCGCCAGCGGCATGTCCTGTCCGCCCACCGATACGCGGGCCTCCTCCGCCACCAGATCGCTCGTCTCCGGCGCGATGGTCCGCGTCGCATCGTTAAATCGAATGTCCGCCGTGTTCTCGGTGATGGATTTGACAACGCCCATCCCGTGCTGCGGATGTCTCACCTTCATGCCGACGTGTAGTTCCGAAGTTTTCATAATCGTTTCCAAAGCATTGAAATGCTCGCCCTCCGCACCCTTCCAATCAACCGTGCCACAATCCTAACCGCGTATCCGCGTCTTGGAATGGCGATACCGGCGAATCAGTGCGTTCGTCGAACTATCGTGCTTGAGCTCCGGGTCAACGAAGCTCTCCAGTTCCGGCGTGATCTTTTTCGCCAGCACCTTCCCCAACTCGACTCCCCATTGATCAAACGAATCGATGTCCCAAATCGCGCCCTGTGTGAACACGACGTGCTCGTACAACGCCACCAGTTTGCCGAGCGATTCCGGGGTCAGTTGCGCCGCCAGGATCGTGTTCGACGGTCGGTTGCCTTCAAACACGCGGTGCGGCACCAGCGCGTCCGCCGTGCCTTCCGCCTTCACTTCCTCCGCCGTCTTGCCAAACGCCAGCGCCTCGCTTTGCGCAAACAGGTTCGATATCAATAATTCGTGCTGGTCGCCAATCGGGTTCAGCGGATAGCAGAACCCGATGAAGTCGCACGGAATCAATTTCGTCCCCTGATGGATGAGTTGGTAGAACGAGTGCTGGCCGTTGGTGCCAGGCTCGCCCCAGAAAACCGGGCCCGTCTGATAATCCACCCGCGTTCCCCCGAGTGTGATGTGCTTGCCGTTGCTCTCCATTGTCAGTTGCTGCAGGTACGCCGGGAACCGCTTCAAATACTGGTCGTATGGGAGCACGGCAGCCGTCTGCGCGCCGAAAAAGTTGTTGTACCATACGCCGAGCAGTCCCATCAGCACGGGCAGGTTCTTGTCGAACGGCGCCGTGCGAAAATGGTCGTCCATCGCGTGGAACCCGGCAAGCATCGACCGAAACTCCTTCGAACCGATGGCGATCATCGTCGCCAGACCGATCGCCGAATCCATCGAGTACCGGCCGCCCACCCAGTCCCAAAAACCGAACATGTTCACCGGATCGATCCCGAATTGCGCCACTTCCCGCGCGTTGGTCGAGACGGCGACGAAATGGTCCGCCACCGCCCGCTTGTTCGAGAATCGGTTCACGATCCATTGCTTTGCGCTGTGCGCATTGGTCATCGTCTCCTGCGTCGTGAACGTCTTGGACGATACAATGAACAACGTTTCCTCGGGGTCGAGGTCGCGCACCGCCTCGGCCAAGTCCGTCCCGTCCACGTTCGAGACGAATCGGAACGTCATCTCGCGCATGCTGTAATGGCGCAATGCTTCGTACGCCATCACGGGACCGAGGTTCGAGCCGCCGATGCCGATGTTGACGACATTGCGGATCGATTTGCCCGTGTACCCCTTCCACGCCCCGTTGCGCACGTGATCGGCAAACTCGGCCATCTTATCCAGGACAGTATGCACTTTTGGAACAACGTTCTCGCCGTTCAGGATGATCGACTGCCCGCGCGGCGCCCGCAACGCCACGTGCAATACCGCCCGGTCTTCGGTAATGTTGATCTTCTCGCCCAGGAACATCGCGTTGATCCGCCCGCGCAGGTCGCACTCCTCGGCGAGTTTCAACAGCAGTTGGATGGTCTCGTCGGTGACACGGTTCTTCGAGTAATCCAGGTACAACCCCACGCCCTCAGCGGCCAGTCGCTCGCCGCGCTTCGGGTCATCCGCAAAGAGTTTCCGCAGATGCGCGTCCTTGACGCTCTGGTAATGCGCTTCGAGCGCCTTCCAGGCGGGACGCTGCGTGAGGGCTGTCTTGTTCATGGTTGTACGGAATCGACGAAACGCCTCTACCATCCACCACTCCAGTATAACACGCCCCCTTTTTTCCTCAACACCCCTTTGTCACGCCTTGCACAGGGCCCGCCATCACGTTATTCTCGCGCCGGTCGCGCGAATCACTACGCCTTCGACCCCAAAGTCCTCGCCGCCTACCCTCCCGCCGATATCCACATCAACCACATCGGCGACCTCTTGCGCGCCGACATCCCGAAGTGGTATCATGGCCGACAACAACCCAGCGCCTGGTTGTAGGCTGCGTGCCCTCACGCGACAACGAGGCGGATGCTTTGTTACTGTAATGAAGACTTCAACTGAACTCGAAACGGCAGCCGCTCAACAGGTCGCCGCCCTCATGGTGGCGGCGGCGCGGACCGCCCCCAAGACTCGCGGCATTGACAACATCAAAACCATCGCGATTGATGACGAGCCAACGAAGCAAAAGCTCGTCGCGAAGATGCGCGAAATTGCCCTTAAGGAAGACCGGCCCAGTGTCGCCCGCGACGCCGGCAACATTGAGAACTCACCGGTCGTGGTCGTCATCGGCGTGGAATCCAATACCGCCGGCTTGAACTGCGGGTTCTGCGGCCACCCATCCTGCGAAGCGCTCGAGGAATCCAACGGCGTCTGCGCGTTCAACTCAATCGATCTCGGCATCGCCACCGCCTCCGCCGCGGAAGTGGCGGGACGCTTTCACATCGACAACCGTGTGATGTTTTCCATCGGCCGCGCCTGCCTCGATTTGAAACTTTTCGGGCCTAAGGTCAAACAGGCGCTCGGGATTCCGTTGAGCATCACCGGCAAAAATCCATTCTTCGACCGTCGACCGTAGTATGCCCTTTCGATTGCTCAGCATTGAGGAGGTCGCGGAATATCTGCATCTCACATCCGCGGACATCGAGCAGCGGGTGAAAGACCGCGAAATCCCCTTCGAAAAGCGCGGTGACCGAATCGTCTTTCGCAAACGCGAAATTGACCAGTGGGCCTCGCAGCGGATCCTCGGATTTACTCCCCAGCGGCTGGCGGCTTACCATCACAAATCCACGCACCAAATACGGAATGTGCTCTCCCAGGCCGCCATCCTGCCGGAAATGCTCGCTGCAGGCGCCGTCGCCTCGGCCATGTCGTCCAAGACCAAGGCGTCCGTCCTGCGCGATTTGGTTGCCCTCGCGGAAACAACCGGCCACCTGTACGATCCCAAAGCCCTTCTGGCCAGCGTGGAGGCGCGCGAAGAATTGTGCTCCACGGCCATGCCGGGCGGCTTCGCGATTCCGCATCCGCGGTTCCATGAAGCGTACTTGTTTGAGACTTCGTTTCTTGTCGTAGGACGGCCGATTCAGGAAATCCATTTCGGCTCGCCCGACGGTGAGCCAACGCGCCTGTTTTTCCTGGTTTGCTGCCAGGATGACCGGCTCCATTTGCATACGCTGGCCCGGCTCTGCCTCATCGCGCAGAAAACCACAGTCATCGACCAAATCCTCGCCGCGCCCGACCCCCAAACCATCCGCGCCGCCCTCATCGCCGCGGAACAGGAAATCCTCGCCGACCAAAAACCCGGCCCATAGCGCCTTCTCCACGCTCTTTCCCCCTCCTCTGCCTCATCCCCGACCGCCGCAGCGAACGCGTGCAGGTGAATCGGGAGGAGGAATACGTCAGCCGTCTGAAAACAACTCAAGCGCGCGGCGCCGCGAATCTTTGTCTCAATGCCTCCCCGCGGAACTGGAAAATCCTCTCGATGTCCGGGCGCACCCACCAGCGGTGCGAAAGGAAATCCAGCGGCACGGCGTGGCGGACGTGGTCTCGCGCCAGCGTGCCTCCGCGGCTTGCGTCGAATGTGTGCTCGTGAATCCACTGACGGTATGGGCCGCGAAGCTGTTCGTCCCCAAACCGATGCGGCGGCTGCCAAACGTTGATGCGCGTGCGCCAGCGTAACGGCACACCGCGCACGCGAAGGCGATAGTCAATCAGCGCCCCTTCGCGCATGGCTTACACGAGCTTCTCGAATTCGTGGATGAATCGTCGCATGTCCCGCAACAACACGGCGTCGGGTTTGCAGCGCAGCACCATCCCGTCAAGATACATTAGGCTGCGGATGATGGCGAAGATCCCCTTCTCAAACGTCATCCCCGAATGTACCCCCAGCTTGATCGTCTGCATCATCTTCCGGGTGAGGCTGATTTGGGCAACGCTGGCTCCCTCGAAATCGGAATACAATTCCAGAAAGCGCCCTCGGAATTCATCGAAGGCCGGGCCGGCCAGCTCGCGCTCGGACATGCGGTTCAGCGCAGCGGCGCAGCGCGGGTAGTCGTACTCCGAAAGCGCCGCGAAGAATCCAAACAGGCCGCGCCGGATTTTCGGGCCGACGTGCCCGATGTAACCAGTGTCAATAAACCACAGTTTGTCGCCCGCGAGCAGCACATTGCCCGGATGCATGTCCCCGTGAAACGTGCCCACACAGAACATGTAAAAGCCGTGGATGTGAAATAGTTCGAGGAGCCGCTCGTAGTGCAGGTCGCCGGTCTCCAGCAATTCATCAAAGCTGCGTCCGGGAATGAATTCGGAAACCATCGTGTTCTCATTGCACAGCGGCTCGTACACGCGCGCAAAGGCGAGACGGGAGAGGTCGAACGAGTTGCGCTGCTGTTCGTAAATCGTGCGCAAGGTGTTTTGGCCGGCGACCTCGTGCCGCAAATCAAGTTCGCTCAACGTGTATTCCTCGATGTCACCGAGGATGCCCACGGGATCACCGACCTGACGGAGTTTGGGATAGATAAACGTGGCCAGACGAAACAAGCGCTTGAGGCTGGCGACATCGGCAATGAACTGCGTGCGCACGTTGCGCTTGACGGCCTTAATGACGACGGCCTCGCCGGATTTCAACTGCGCGCGATGCACCTGGCCGATGGAAGCCGATGCAAGCGCGGTCGGCTCGATACTTTCGAAGTGATCAAAGAATCCTGGAACAGCCGACGCGCGCAAAAGCTCCAGAAAATTCTCCGTCGCAAGCGTCGCATTGTGGCGATAGAGCCGGGCAAGATGCTCGCACTTTTCACGATCCAGAAAGTCGATCCGCAACGCGTGAACCTGTCCCAGCTTCACGGCGAGGAGCCCGAGTCCCTCGATCCAATCAAGATCCGGCAGCTTGCCGTCACGCCCGTAGATGGAGTGAATGAGTCGCCCAAATTGAAACCAGTTCATGGTCTCCGGCTACGCGTGGATGTTTTTGGAAACAAAGGTCATGCCGTAACGTCGCGCGATGAGGTTGGCGGCAATCCGCCCTGATTCGTAAATCGTCGGCAAGCCGCTACCCGGATGCGTGCCGCCGCCAACAAGGTAGCAGTTGTCCAATTCCTCGAATTTATTGTGCGGTCGGAAATACAGCATCTGCCTGAGGGAGTGGGCCAGGTTGAACGTCGCGCCAAACTGGATGTTCATGTCCTGCCACGTTTGCGGCGTGAACACGATTTCCTCCCGAATGTGGCTCTCGATGTCCGCCATGCCGCACCGCTTCTTTATCGCCGACATCACCCGCTCTCGAAACACAGGTTTCTCTTTCGTCCAATCGATCTTCGCCGTGCGGTTCGGCACGGGTACGAGGACATACACCGCGGAATGTCCCGTGGGCGCGAGCGCCGGGTCGGTGACGCTGGCGTTACGGACGTAGAACGAAAGGTCTTCGGACAAGACTTTGTTGTGAAAGATATCGCGGATGTTCCGTTTGTAATCGCTGGCAAAGAAGATGGTGTGATGCGGCAGGTCGTAAATCTTATCGAGGCCGAGATACAGCATGAACGTCGAGCAGGAATACTCGCGGCGGTCCACGTTCTCCGCGCTGTATTTCCTCAATACGCCCGGCGGCACGAGATGTTTCATGGCGTAACCGAAGTCAGCGTTCAACACCATTTCGTCCGCCAACACTCGTTTGCCGTCGGCCAGTTCCACGCCGCGCACACTGCGTCCTTCCAGCACCAGTTGTTTAACCGGCGTGTCGAGTCGCATATCCACTCCGAGTTCACGACACACCTTCCCCATCGCCTCGGAGATTTCGCTGAGCCCGCCCATCACGTGATACACGCCGAATGCATGCTCAACATACGGCAATATCGCAAACGCCCCCGGACAATCCCACGCCGACATCCCGAGATACTTCGACTGAAAGGTGAACGACAGCTTGAGCTTGTCTTCCTTGAAGTAATCACCCAACACATCCAGCAGCGAACGCCCAAGTGAAAGATTCGGCAGCGCCTTCAACAGATCACGCGTCAAATACTGCTTCACCGAGGCGTAATCTTTTTGGAGGCATGGATACATCAACTTAAACCGACGCGCTTCCGTGGCCATGAACTTGTCGTAGCCATCACTGTTGCCGGGAAAATGCTTGTCGAGTTGTTGCAACATCGCCTCGCGCGCCGTCGTCGGTTCGAGGCGTACGTCGTCGAACTGCAATCGATACATCGGCTCGAGCTTCACGCATTTCAGATAGTCGCCGATGTGCCGTCCGGCCTCCTCGAATACCTCGTCGAGGATGAACTTCATCATCAAGAACGTTGGCCCGGTGTCGAACTTGTAGCCGTTGCGCACGATCGCCGCGTTGCGACCACCGACGTGCGACTCCTTCTCGAACACGGTGACCTTGAATCCCCGGTTGGCAAGCAACATCGCTGTTGTGAGCCCACCTGGTCCCGCGCCGACGACGATTATGTGCTTGGGTTTGTCGGGGTTGTGCAAAGCGATTTCTGGGGAATGTTGGTTCGCATCGTTACGCAGGGCCAAACACGCTTATCACTCGATTGAGCCCGTCACCAGGTTCAGGACCCGGCCTATCCCCTTTGGAGCATTTACCTCGCCTATCAGGTAAGACTACCCATTAACCCTTACGCTTTCGCGTAAACCTGCGCGCCCTTGTCGACAAACTCCTTCGACTTCTCTTCCATCCCCTTCTTTAGCGCCTCGGATTCAGCGATCCCCTGCTCTTCTGCATATTTGCGAACGTCCTCGGTGATCTTCATGGAACAGAAGTGCGGGCCGCACATACTGCAGAAATGTGAGAGCTTGGCGCCTTCGGCGGGCAGCGTTTCATCATGGAATTCGCGCGCCGTGTCGGGGTCGAGACTGAGATTGAACTGGTCGTCCCAACGGAATTCGAACCGGGCTTTGCTCAACGCATCGTCGCGCAGCTTCGCGACGGGATGACCCTTCGCCAGATCAGCCGCATGGGCAGCAATCTTGTAGGCAATGACACCATCCTTGACGTCCTTCTTGTTGGGCAAACCGAGATGCTCCTTCGGCGTGACGTAACAGAGCATCGCGCAGCCGTACCACCCAATCATCGCCGCGCCAATGGCGCTCGTGATGTGATCGTAGCCGGGCGCAATGTCGGTCGTCAGCGGGCCAAGCGTGTAGAATGGCGCTTCCTCGCACCACTCCAATTGCTTGTCCATGTTCTCTTTGATGAGATGCATCGGAATGTGGCCGGGGCCTTCGTTCATCACCTGGCAACCATGCTCCCAAGCGATCTTTGTGAGTTCGCCCTGTGTCTTCAATTCCGCGAACTGCGCTTCGTCGTTGGCATCAGCTATCGAACCGGGCCGCAAGCCGTCACCCAATGAAAAGCTCACGTCATAGGCGGCCATGATTTCGCAAATCTCGGGGAACCGCGTGTACAAAAAACTTTCCTGATGATGCGCCAGACACCACTTGGCCATGATCGACCCGCCGCGTGAGACGATGCCCGTGACCCGCTTCGCCGTGAGCGGGATGTACCGCAACAACACGCCGGCGTGAATGGTGAAATAATCAACGCCTTGCTCGCACTGTTCAATCAGCGTGTCCCGATACACTTCCCACGTCAGTTCCTCGGCCTTGCCGTCGACTTTCTCCAACGCCTGATACATCGGCACGGTGCCAATCGGCACCGGCGAATTGCGCAGAATCCACTCGCGCGTCTCGTGGATGTTCTTGCCCGTGGACAAATCCATCACCGTATCCGCGCCCCATTTCGTCGCCCACCGCATTTTTTCGACTTCTTCTTCGATGGAGCTGGCGACAGCGCTATTGCCGATGTTGGCATTGATTTTCACGAGGAAGTTCCGGCCGATGATCATCGGCTCGGATTCAGGATGATTGATGTTCGCCGGAATGATCGCTCGGCCCCGCGCGACCTCGCCGCAGACGAATTCGGCATCAAGCCCCTCGCGGATGGCGATAAATTCCATCTCCGGCGTGACAATTCCCTGTCGCGCGTAATGAAGCTGCGTGACCGTCTTGCCCGGTTTGGCGCGCAGTGGCTTGCGTCGCAATGTAACGGGAATTTCGCGATCGCTTCTCCCCGCAATCGGCTTGTACGATGACGCGACTTCTTGGATGTCACCCCGACCGAGAATCCATTCGCGGCGTAATGCCGGCAACCCGCGTTCCACATCGCCATGAAACGAAGGATCGCTCCACGGACCGCTCGTGTCATACACGCGAACCGGTTCGTTCACCTCAACGCGACCTGTGTGGCTGACGGTCGGCGACAACTCGATTTCACGAAATGGCACGCGCACATCCTTGTGTCGTTTGCCCGCGACGTACACCTTCGTTGATTTCGGCAACACCTCGCGGCTGTGTGCCTCACCCGGGCCGTTCTTTGGTGCGATCATGTGTATTCTGCCTCCCAAACTAAAAAGCCGACCCTGAAATCCAGGAGTCGGCTTCGCTACGTGTTTCCCTACGCCAGCATTACCTGGGTCAGGTTCCATGGGTCTCCCGCCTCGTGCGGAATCTCAGCCTCGAAAGGCTCCCCAAACGAATCTGCCTACTTGTCCGCCGTAGCCCCAAATGCTTTCGGGGCGAAGGTGGATGAAAGAACAATCAATTGAACGACCGACCGCACCCGCAGCTCGAATGCGCGTTGGGATTCTTGATTTTGAAACCCGAACCCTGCAAGCCGTCCTGATAATCGATCTCGCTGCCCTTCAGGAAATTCATGCTCATCGGGTTGATAACGACCTCGACGCCGTCCTGCGCAATCACCTCGTCATCGGGCTTCTTGTCATCGAACGCCATGCCGTATTCCATGCCCGAACAGCCGCCCGTCTCGATATACACGCGCAACGCCTTGCCCTGCGCGCCCGGATCGACGAGCAATGTCTTGATATGCTTCGCTGCGTTCTCTGTCAGTGTAATCACTCTCGCCACCACCAAACTGCAGTGAAACTGTAGCAAGGTTGTGACGCGCTGTCAAACGCGCCTCCCTCATTCGATGACAACCCCACCATAACCGACCACACGCGTGAAATCGCCGCTCACGTCGCCGCTGGTGCGATACTCCAGCAACTCAGCGTGTTTGGCGCCCAACTTCTTGGCCGCGTGCAACACGATATACGTCGCCGCCACGCCGCACATCGAGACCTCCTTGTCGATGACGCAGTTCATGAGCGCATCCTCGTCCAGATGCACAACCGCATCGAGCACCAGCTTGTCCTTGATTCTGGATGTCTCGACATCCTCATAGTGATTCAGATCCGTCGAGGCGACGAGCAATATGGGCTGCCCACACTCTTTCACAGACCGAGCGATGGCCGCCGCGATTTCCCGCAATTCCCCTCGCCCGCCGCTTTCGGGCCAACCTCCACCAATCAGGAGCGGGACGATGTGGACATTTGGGTTCGCCCGCAACAGCATCGGTATCTGGACTTCCAGCGAATGTTCCCGGGCGTGAGCCCTGGTGTCTTCGGTAAGTAATTCACAATTGTCAAGAAGCGCCAATGCCAACGACTTTGCAACCGGCACATCTCCCACAGGCGTATGCCACGCTCCCGAACCGCACACCGCATAGTCGCCACCGATTCCATGATGGTTCGGCCCGACCAGAATCACCCGGTCGGGGATTTCCACCCTGGAGTACACAAGCCCTGCCGTGTGGCCCGAATACATCCAGCCCGCGTGTGGACAAACCACGGCGATGGCTTTGCGCTTTGGGACGGCGGAAGGAATCAGTGCGTCGAGCGCCGCCTCGATCTCCGACGCATCTGCCGGGTAGAACTGCCCGGCCACTGCTGGTTGACGAATCACGGTCTTCACCTTTCCGGCCACCCGTCACTCATCAATACTATGGCACTGTCTGGACCGATTCCGCAAGCACGCTCAATACGCGTTCCAACTGCTCGTCACGGATGCAGTATGGCGGCATCAGCACGATTGTGTTGCCAATCGGACGCGTCAGGACGCCCCGCTGCCGCATTTCCGTACACACCTTGATGCCCATCCTGTCGGTCAACGGAAACGGCTCCTTCGCGGCAACATCTTGAAACAATTCGATGGCGCCGATCATTCCGATGTGCCGCATGTCTCCGACGTGCGGGAACTGTCTCATCGCTTCCAAACCGGCGCGCAGTTGATCACACTTGGGTTGGAGCGCTTTCAATGTGTGTTCTTCTTCGAACACCTGCAGATTCGCCAGCGCCGCCGCGCAGCCGAGTTGGTTGCCTGTGTAACTGTGTCCATGAAAGAACGTCTTGAATTCGCCATAGTCGCCAAGAAATGCGTGGAAGATTTCCTCTGTCGTCAACGTCGCCGCCAGCGGCAGATAGCCCCCCGTCAGCCCCTTCGCCACCGCCATCAGGTCGGGCGTCACGCCTTCCTGCTCGCAGGCAAACATCGTTCCCGTCCGCCCGAAGCCGGTCATCACCTCATCGGCAATCAACAGCGCGCCCAGCTCGGTGCACAGACGCCGCAATTCGCCCAGCAGTCCGCGCTTCCAAAGTCTCATCCCCGCCGTGCCTTGCACGAGCGGCTCAATGACAACGGCAGCGACGGCGTCGCGGTGCTCGCGCAAAATCTGCGCCACATGAGCGATCTCATTGACGCGAATCACATCGAACAGCAGTGGCCGAAAAGCCGAATGAAATAAATCGATACCGCCGACACTGACCGCGCCCAGCGTGTCGCCGTGATACGCATCGGCAAACGCCACAAACTTCGCGCGCTGCGGCTGTTTCCGGTGCTGCCAGTATTGCAAAGCCATCTTGATGGCCACCTCCATCGCGGTCGAGCCGTCGTCGGAATAAAACACCCGTGTCAGACCCCGTGGCGCAATCGCTACGAGTTTCTCAGCCAGCTGAATTGCCGGTTCATTCGAGAGACCGAGAAACGACGAGTGTGCAATGCGGTCGAGTTGTCCCTTGATGGCCTGTGTAATCTTCGGATGCTGATGACCATGGAGATTCGTCCAGATCGAGGAATTTGCATCGATGTATTCACGCCCGTTCACGTCCCGCAGAATCGCGCCCTGCCCCGACTCGATGATCACGGGCTCTTCCGACATCCAATCCCGCATTTGGGTGAATGGATGCCAGAGGTAGCGGTGATCCTTGTCAGCGAGTGAGTCCACCGAACTCCCCAAGGAATTGTTCGATATCGGGTTGCTCGTGCGCCGCGGTCACCGTGACCCGCAGCCGGGCTTTGCCCTTCGGAACGGTTGGAAAACGAATCGCCGGCACGAAGATGCCGCGCTCGTAAAGCCTCCGTGAAGTTTCCATGGTGGCCGCCTCGTCACCGATAATGATCGGGATGATTGGACTGCGCGATTCATTCTGGATACCGAGCGCCGACAATCCGTTCTTCATCTGACTCACGTTGCGCCAGAGACGGTCGCGACGCTGGTGACCGTCCTCGCTCATGATGAAGTCCACGGCCGCCGCCGCCGCCGCACACACCGCCGGCGGCAACGCCGTCGAATAAATCAGGCTGCGAGCGCGGTTTCGCAGGAAATCGATCAATACCTGCGAGCCGACAACAAAACCACCCAGGCACCCGACCGTCTTGCTGAGCGTACCGAGTGTAACCTCGATCTTGTCCTCCACGCCGGCGGCCTCGGCGAGACCACGGCGATTCTTCGCATACAATCCGGTCGCGTGCGCTTCGTCGATCATCAGCCACGCCCCGTGCTTTTCTTTCAGCTCGACGATTTCCGCCAGCGGCGCCAGGTCGCCGTCCATGGAAAATACGGTCTCGGTCACAATCAGCGTGCGTCGAAACGAGCCGCTCTGCTGGAGAATGGCTTCTAGTCTTTTCAGGTTCTTGTGCGGATAGACGCGAATCGTCGCGCCGCTCTGTCGGGCGCCATCGATGATGCTCGCATGATCCAGCTTGTCGAGGATGACCGCATCTTCTTCCCCGACCAGCGCGGTGATGGTGCCGACATTGGCCGCATAACCGCTGCTGAAAACCAGCGCGGCTTCCTCCGCCTTGAACGCCGCGAGTCTGCGCTCCAGGTCCTCGTAAGGTTGCAGGTTCCCGGACACAAGCCGCGACGAGCCGGCCCCGACTCCGTACTTCTCCATCGCAGCCACCCCCGCCTGCTTCAACACCGGGTCGTTGGCCAGGGCCAGGTAATCGTTGCTGGAAAAGTTCAGGAACTCGCGGCCATCGAGTTGTATGCGCGAGCCCTGCGCGGATGTCACGTTCCGCAGGGTGCGGGACAACCCCTCCGCGCGCGTCTTGTCCAGATCAGCGCCAAGTTGATCACGGAGACTTGACATTCGATGGGGAAGCTTCCGCCGGCACGGCGGGCGGCGGTTGATAGATCACCACGGCATGCGGATCGACGCGATAGCGCAGCCCGGCGCTCTCGGTCACATACTTCAACACATCCGCCAGCGGGACACTGCGAAGGTTCAACGTGACCTTCTGACTTTCCGCTTGCAAACAATCAATGACTGCCGCCGCGACCCGCGTGAAGAACAACAGATTGGTCGCCGCCAGGAGACCGATGCACCCGGCCGCTGAGTTATTGCGTCTCATCGAAAACCACCTCGCCCCCCACCATCGAGAAACTCACCTGCTTGTCGGCGTAGACGATCGCCTCGTAGGGGTCTCCGCCCGCGCCATCCATCGGCGCGGCGATCAGGTCGGCCCAAGCGCCGACGCCGATGCGTCCCAGCTTCTCGCGGAGGTTCAACGCCTTGGCGCCGTTGACCGTGGCCAGGGTCAACAATTCCTGGGCTGACATACGCGGAAACATATGGCCGAGCGTTTGCATTTCGCCCAGCATGTTCAACGTATCGTTGCTGGCCATGCTGTCGGTACCAAGGCAGGTATTGATCCGGTGCTCTTTCCATGTGTGCAGCGAGGGGCTGCCACGGCCGAAGAAGCGATGCGTCTTCGGGCAGTGCACCACGTGCGTGCCCGTCTGCTTCAGCAGTGAAACGTCCAGCGGCGTGAGGTAATTCGCGTGCGCCGCGAGGCAGTTGGGCCCGAGCACGCCGCACTCGGCCAGCAATTGGGTCGGGCTCACGCGTTTGCAGTCGGACATGTCGCGGCCCGCGCGCGAAAAGTAGTCATACATACGCCCCGTGCCGCGACGAATCATGTCGTCTTCTTCCTCCGACTCGGCCAGATGCGTCGTCAACGGAATATTACGCCCGCGAGAGTATTGGGCACAGAGCCGGTATAACTCGGCGGTCGCGGTGTAGGGTGCATGCGGGGAAAATCCAAAACCTCCGCGCGGGATGGAATGGCCCGCGATAAACTCCAACGTCTGCGCCGCCACTTCGCGGGCGCCTTCGGAACGATTGAAATCAATCATTTCCAGGCACCACCACACACGCAGTTGTGGCGGTGGAATCTGCTCGATGAACCTCGGGAATGACTCGATGTTCACCACCGTGGTCGTCCCGGACCGCGCCAGCATATCCAGGCCCATTTGGATACCCGCGAGATACTCCTTCTCGGGGTGGAGTTTCTTGGCGGCGACCAACTGCAGCAGCCACTCGGTGAAACTGCCGCGCCACTGGACCTCATCGTGCAGCCGGGTGTAGTCGAGATGGCAATGCGCATTGATCAACCCTGGTGCCAGCGCCCGTTCGCCGAGGTCGCGAATTTCGCCCGTGTGCGCGGCCCGCACTTCCGCGTTCTTGCCCACGGCCACAATCGTGTCGCCTTCGATGGCCACCGCGCCGTCTTCGATCGGTGGCTGGTCCATCGGCAACACATATTGCGCTCGCAAGATCGAGGTCATTCTCTTTCGTCACAAGGGATTCGGATTCGTTCGATGGAGCGGGCGCGACCGGTAGTCTCGTCCACATCGACAATTGCGCCGCACAGCGCGACGTCACCCTCCGCAACCTCCATTTTCTGTGGCATCTGGGTGAGGAACCGCTGCAGCACTGCGCCAACGTCCCGCCCCAGCACCGAATCATGCGGCCCGCACATGCCGGCGTCCGACAGGTACGCCGTGCCCTTCGGCAGGATGTGTTCGTCTGCCGTCGCCACGTGTGTGTGTGTTCCAATCACCGCGCTTACCTTTCCATCCAGAAACCGCCCCATGGCGATTTTCTCGCTCGTGGCTTCGGCATGCAAGTCCACAATGATGATCTTTGTCTGCGTGAGCAGCCGCGCGACTTCGGCTTCGGCGGCGCGAAACGGACAATCCGTGTTCGGCATGAACACCCGGCCGATCAGGTTGAGCACCCCGACGGGCGGCAATCCGTCCAATCGCACCACCGTCGATCCTTTCCCCGGAGCTGAAGCGGGGAAGTTCAGGGGACGCAGCAGCCGCGCCTCGCGCTGGATGACCTCGTAGACCTCTTTTTGGTCCCACACGTGGTCGCCCGAGGTGATCACGTCCACCCCGCTCGTAAGCAACGCGTCCACGGTTGATGCGGTCAGGCCGGCTCCGTGCGCGCTATTTTCGCCGTTGGCGATAACGAAGTCGATATCTCGTTCCTCCCGCAGGCGCGGCACCAGGGTGGCGACCGCCCGTCGACCGGGTTTGCCCACTACGTCGCCGATGAACAATATTCTCATTTGGCATACTCCACGGCGCGTGTTTCGCGAACCACGATGACCTTGATCTGGCCGGGGTACTGCAACTCCTGCTCGATCTTTTTGCTGATGTTACGCGCCATCTGAACCGCCTCATCATCGGTGACAGTATTCGGTTGCACGAACACACGAATCTCCCGCCCCGCCTGAAGCGCATAGCTTTTGTCGACGCCGGGGAAGGCGTTGGCGACGGTTTCGAGCTTCTCGAGGCGTTGGAGGTACAGATCCATGCTCTCGCTGCGGGCACCGGGTCGCGACGCGCTAATGGCGTCCGCTGCACTGGCCAGCACGCCGTACGTGGTAATCGGCTCAACTTCGTGATGGTGACAAGCCACCCCCTGCCACACCTCTTCCGGCTCGCCGTACTTCCGAAGAAGTTCCGCACCGATCTTGGCATGCGATCCTTCGACTTCGTGGTCCACCGCCTTGCCGATGTCGTGGAACAGGCCCACGCGCTTGGCGATCTGCTGGTTGAGACCCAGTTCCACCGCCATCATGCCCTCGATCTCGGCGACTTCCACCGAGTGATCCAGCACGTTCTGGGCAAAACTGTGGCGGAAGCGGAGTCGTCCAAGTAACCGGGTTACTTCGGGATGCACCTTTTGCAACCCAACCCGAATCACGGCTTCCTCACCGCCTTTGTGGATCAGCTCGTCCAGTTCTTCACGGACCTTCGCGACCTCCTCCTCGATGCGGGCCGGGTTGATACGCCCATCGGCGATGAGGCGTTCCAACGTCTGCCGGGCCAGCTCGCGACGGACGGGGTCGAACCCGCTGAGCACGACCGCCTGGGGTGTGTCATCAATGAGCACGTTGATCCCCGTGGCTGTTTCAAAGGCGCGAATGTTCCGGCCCTCGCGGCCGATGATCCGCCCTTTCATCTCCTCGCTCGGGAGCGCAATGGTACAGTTTGTCGCCGTCTGAACGTAGCTCGACGCGCATCGCTCAATGGCGATGGTGATGGTCCGTTTGGCCTCGCGATCCGCCTCTTGCTTGGCTTCTTCGATGATCCGTCGGGTCATCGCGGCGGCTTCGGCATGAATGTCCTCCTGGAGTTGCATCAGCAGTCGCTTCTTGGCTTCCTCGGCGCTGAGACCCGCCACCCGTTCCAGTTCGCGCTGGGCCAGCTTTTTCAGGTCATCAATCTCGGTCTGGATCTTGTGGAGTTCCTTCTCACGTTCCACGATCGCCACTTCCTTCCTGGAAACATCCTCGGTTTTGCGATCCAGCAAATCAGCCTTGCGATCCAGATTGGACTCGCGCTGCATGATCCGCTTTTCCATTTCCAGCAATTCTTGTCGGCGATCCTTGCTTTCCTTGTCGAACTGCTCTCGTGATTTGAGTGCTTCTTCCTGCGTTGTTACCCGCGCTTCGCGAAGCGTTTCTTCCGCTTGCTTCCGCGCGGTCTCAATGATCCCACCAGCCGCTTTGGTGTCCGCTTTCACCTTGGCCCGGCCAATAAACCAGCCGAGCGTGACGCCGACGACCAGGGCGATGAGACCGATTATGATATAGGTCATTGTCGGTTACCCTTGGGGTTGACCACTCGTGTTTCCGTCACAATGAAGTCCATGCGGGCGTCATGCGCTTCCGCCGGGACCTCGTCCAATACTTGGAAATCGAAAGCCAGCGCGATCTTGACACCGCTGGTTTCCCCCAGCAGGCGGTCGAAGTGACCCCATCCGCGGCCCAATCGGTTTCCCGTTTCGTCGAACGCCAACCCGGGCGCCAGTGTGGCGTCGATTCGATCGAGCGCCGCCGGTCGTACCGCCTCGGGTTTCGGTTCTAAAATTCCAAATTTACCTGTCGTTAACTCGGCATCAAAATCATGCAACTCGGAAGCGGCGTAGCGTTGCGTCGCCGTTTCAAATCGCGGCACGCACACCTGCCGGCCCATGGCGAGCAATTGACGAATCAGTCCCTGCGTGTCCACTTCATTTCCTGTGGACACGTAGACCAGCAGCCGCGCGGCGGAGGCGAATTCCCTCAGCACAGACAACCGCTCCCAGATGGCCGCACTTTTCGCGCGAACGGCTGCCGCGCCCTGTTCGGCAAGGCGCGCGCGCATCTGTTCCCGCAGCGCTATTTTTTCTTGAGCTGTTGCTTCCATTTTTCCATTCGCTCGCGCACCTTGATTTCGAAGCCCTGGTCGCCCGGTTCGTAATACTTGCGATGTTCGGGCAGATGGTCCTGTTCGACGATGTGTCCTTCGAAATCGTGGGCGTACTTGTAGCCTTCCCCGTGACCAAGTCGCGCCGCGCCCTTGTAGTGTGTGTCTTTGAGGTGCTGGGGGACTTCCAGCGTTCGTCCCTGCTCCACGTCGGCTTTGGCGCTCCAGATCCCTTTTGCGCTGGCATTCGATTTCGGCGCGGTCGCGCAATATACCGTCGCTTCGGCCAAAGGCAACTCGCCTTCGGGCCAACCGATGAACTCCACGGCGTGATGCGCCGCCACCGACAGAACCAACGCCTGCGGATCCGCCAGGCCGATGTCTTCCGCGGCCAGAATCACGATCCGTCGCGCGATGAACCGGGGGTCTTCACCCGCCACCACCATTTTCGCCAGCCAGTACAACGCGGCGTCGGGATCGCTGCCGCGCATCGACTTGATAAATGCCGAGATCGTGTCGTAATGCTCGTCCTCGTCCGCGTCGTAGACCACGGCCTTCTTCTGGATGGATTCCTCGGCAACCTCTTTGGTGACATGTCCCGACGGAGTTGTCAGGACGCCGATTTCCAAGGAGTTGAGCGCCTTGCGTCCGTCGCCATCACAAGCCGTGGCGAGAAAATCCAGTGCGGCAGCGTCCACTTTGACCTTCCGGGCGCCGAGGCCGCGTTCTTTGTCCGCCAACGCCCGCTGCAACAATTCCTTGATGTCCGCCGGTGCCAGCGGTTTGAGTTGGAAAATCTGCGAGCGCGACACGAGCGGCGAGTTGACATAGAAAAACGGGTTGTGGGTTGTCGCGCCGATCAGGCGGACCGTCCCGTTCTCCACGTCGGGCAGTAACACGTCCTGTTGCGCTTTGTTGAACCGGTGAATTTCGTCAATGAACAGGATGGTGTGTTGACCCGCGTTGGCGAGACGGTTGGCGGCGGTGGCGATGACGCGACGGATGTCAGCAACATTCGATTCCACACCGCTGAGGCTTTCGAACTTGCTCTTGGTGGCGTTGGCGATGACTTGCGCGAGGGAGGTCTTGCCCGTTCCCGGCGGGCCATAGAGAATGATGGAACTGATGCGGTCGGCTTTGATCGCACGCCACAGCAGCCTGCCTTCTCCGAGTATGTGGCGTTGCCCGACGAAGTCCTCCAGCGTCCGTGGACGCATTCGGGTGGCCAATGGAGCGGCAGCGAGGTTGCCAGCCTCCGCCGTGGCGGCGGGTCTCAGCGATTGGTTGGAAAATAGATTGTCGGTCATGACCACCAATCTGGCCCCGACGTTCAGGCCGGGGTCGGCCCGGTCCTGCGAGCCTGGTGAGATCGGGAGCGTTGACCGACAAGAGCCCGAACGCCCCGCAAGGCTGGGCACCAAAACGAAATACCCCGCCGTAATGCCGTTTCAACGACATCTTTGAACCCCTTACTAATAGGGGGCTCTGCCGGCTGCTTCATGCTTCCAGTGAAGGCATGCAATCCACAACCGAACACCGAGCTCCGTCAATGACGGTGTTGGCTCAAAGAATCTTCGTCTTTCACGAACATGGCAGGGTATTTCGTAAATCTCGCTTTGGCAAAGAACACCGGCGACCACCGTCGCCCGCTTGATCCCCTTGTAGCCCTTTTCTCCATCGAATTCAAGTATATTCCAGTCACAATTACAGTTTATGGTCGCCGCTTAATAACCCTGCACATGCACGTCAGCTTTCGCGAATCTCACACTTCAATGTCTGCACCAACGAACGTTTCAACTGTTCATGCGCCCCATTGACCTCCGCATCCGTCAGCGTCCTGTCCGCCGCGCGGAACGTCAACGAGTACGCCATTGATTTCTTTCCCGTCGGTATCGAACCGCCTTTATAGATATCAAAAAGTTCGACCTTTTCCAAGACTTTATTTCGACCCTTTTCGATGGCCGCCACGATCTCGGCATGTGACACCGTGTCATCCACCACCAGGGCCATATCACGCACCACGGCGGGGAACTTGGGCAATTCACGGAAGATTTTTTCGCATGTTTGCGACGCAAGCAGGGATCCGAGATCGAGTTCCGCGACGTACACCGCCTCACGCAGGTCAAGTTTCTTTGCCTGAACGGGCGAAATCTGTCGGATCTCGGTGGTGACCGGTACACCCAACGCCTCTCCCACCTCTTCCAGCGCGCCCTTTACATCATAATAATCCAGCCTGGCTTCCCGTGTGCCTGTCTCCCAGGAATCCGGTTGGCGCCGTCCGGTGACCGCCAGCGCCAGATGCAACGATTCCTTCCCGTCCGCCGCGAACACCCGGCCGATTTCAAAGAGCTTCACGTCGTACTGATGTCGCGAGACGTTCGTGCGCAGGTTTGCCAACAAGCCGGGCTCGAGCTTCGCTCGCAGCGCGTGTTGATCCGCACTCAACGGATTCTGCAGCTTCAACTCGCCCGCGCCCACCAGTGTCTGGTTCTGCGCCTCGTGGAACCCGAGCGCGGTCAATACCTGTCGCGCGCGCGCGCGCGCGTCCCATTGCTTGTCGAATTCCGAAACGGTCGCGATCGACGCCTGACGCTTCGCCGGAATCTTCTCGACGCCGTAAATGCGGCACACTTCCTCGATCAGGTCGACCTCACGTTCCAGGTCCACGCGGAACGTCGGCACTTCGACTTCGCACGATTGGGCATCCGACGAAATAACCGCCAGGGAAAGCCCCGTGAAAATCTTCTTCACCGTCTCCGGCGGCACGTCAACGCCCAGCAGCCGGTTCACCTGGGCATACCGGCATCGCACCCGCCGTTTCTCGATGGGTTTCGCGAGCGTGTCGATGATCCCGGTCGCCACCTGTCCGCCGGCCAATTGCTGGATCAACTGCGCCGCGCGGTTGCTCGCCCAGATGACGCCGTCGATGTCCGCGCCGCGCTCGAACCGGTAGCTCGAATCACTGGCCAGACCGCACTGCTTGGAGGTCTTGCGGGCGTTGGCCGGCAGGAACCAGGCGCTCTCCAGCAATACGTCCGTGGTGCCCTCGTTGATCTCGCTGTCCTTGCCGCCCATGATGCCCGCCAGCGCCACCACGCGGTTCGCGTCGGCAATGACCTGCATGTCGTTGGTCAACTCGTGCGCGCTGCCGTCGATGGCCAGAAACTTCTCGCCCTTCGCTGCGCGGCGCACCACGATGCGGTGCTCGGCCAGTAAATTGTAATCGAACGCGTGCAACGGATGACCGCATTCGAGCAGCACGTAGTTGGTTACATCCACCACGTTGTTGACTGGCCGTAGCCCGACTTTTTCCAGAAGCCGTTTCAACCACGAAGGGCTGGGACCGATTTTCACCCCGCGGATGACGCGCGCCGTGTAGCGCAGGCACAGATCGGGCGCCTCAATCGTGACCGACGTGAGCTTGCCGATGTCGTCGCCGGATTCTTGGATGACAACACCCGGACGCTTCACCGGATTCCCTGTCAGCGCGCTGATCTCGCGCGCAATGCCAATGACACTGAGCCAGTCGGGCCGGTTCGGCGTGACCTCGATGTCGAACACCGTGTCGGTGCCGCCGAGCGCGTCGCTGACTTTGATGCCAATCGGTGTGTCGGCTGGCAAAATCAGCAAGCCGTCCTCACCTTTCGGCAGGCCCAGCTCTTCCGCCGAGCACATCATGCCTTGCGATTCAACGCCGCGCAGCTTCGCCTCCTTGATCGCCATGCCGTTGGGCATCGTCACGCCGGGCAACGCCAGCGGCACTTTGTCGCCGACCTTGTAGTTCTTCGCGCCGCAGACGATCTGGCGTTCGCCATGACCGTCGTTCACGCGGCACACGGAAAGTTTGTCCGCATTTGGATGTTTGTCGCTGGAAAGAACCTGGCAAACGACGACCTGCTGGAGCACACCGCCTCCAACGGCTGCCATCTCTTCAACCTCAATTCCCGCAAAGGTCAGCTTGTCGGCCAATTCGGACGGCGACCACTCGACATCGACGTATTGTTTCAGCCAGTTGTAGGTGAATTTCATCTGAAGGTCACACTGTAACGGTTTGTGGCGGAAGCGTCTAGCCTTTACGCAGGGTCAGCGGAGCGCGAGATAATCCTCGACGGTGAAACCCGCGTCCTTCAGGACCGCGCGGGAAGCGAAAGTCCTCGCGCTTCGAGCGCTTCCAAATACAGGGCAATCGCTTCGCGAATCCTTCGTTTGGCCTTTGCCGCAGTCTTGCCATCGGTATGGCATCCCGGAAGGTCCGGCACCCGCGCGTGGAAACCACGGGGCGAATCCGGCTCTATAATGACTGTGAAATGTCTGGCTCTCACGACTTTTCTACCGTACTCCATCGTGCATCCCGGTCAACATCAGCCCCGCAGAAAGCAACGCGAAGGCACAACGCTCGCGCCAGACCCGTCATTCCGAGCTTGTCGAGGAATCTCAGAACGTGTTTGAAAAATCGG
>PLTX01000057.1 GCA_003164675.1 Verrucomicrobiota bacterium
AATCACTTTTTCAAACACGCTCTAACAGCGACGGCAGCAGAACCAGCGCGGCCGGAAGTGTGTACTTAGCGCAAGTGGCCGTCAGCCGAGCGTCGTCCGCGAGGAACTGGGGCGCGGATTATCAGGCAGTTGCGGAGATTTCGATTCCGGTCCGGTGGGACTCTTTACCTTGGCGTCAAGCTGCTGCACCCATTGGAGTACTTGTCCGATCCGCAATGCGAAAGCACTACTGATGATCGTATGGACACGGTTCAGCTTGAAGACCGATTCTCAGAGCGGTATACGGTAGTTCTATCAGCGAAATCGTTTCAGGTTTGTTGGTTCAGGATCTGAGAATATGCCACCGATAACAAGCAATGCTGAGAGGCTGGTCCAACAAGCCCAGCTGAAATTCGGCGTTCTTACCGATGCCGAAGAAACACTGTTTCGCGCGGTTGGCAGCGGCGTCATTCCTGACTATCGAACTCATTTGCCGACTGGTGACGATCCCTCGAACGCGGAAAGCTGGGACCCCTCCCGCGTACTCAAAGCTGACCGCATCGCTTGGCTCTGCACTGATAACGAAGCAACCGCTCTCGTCACGCACCGAGGCATCGGCATCGTTGGCGCTCGGATTGAAGATAGATTCGACTTGGAATGCGCCAAGGTTTCTTTCCCTCTACTTTTTGATGCTTGCGCCTTCACGGCCCCGATTCATCTGCGATACGCCCGCCTGCAGTTTCTTTCTATGAGAGGGACGCACACGGTAGCTATTCATGCTGACGGTTTGGACGTGGAAGGCCCAGTCTTTCTTCGTGATGACTTCAAGGCCGTAGGCGAGGTACGTTTTTGCGGCGCGTCCATCCGTGGTGATCTCATCTGCAATGGTGCACACATTCTCAACCCCGGGGCGGTATCGCTCAACGCCGACAGGCTGAAGGTCGGTGGCGCGGTCCAGTTGAGAATACCATTCAGGTCTGAAGGTGAGGTGTCCTTGGGCGGCGCAACTATTGGCGGGGACCTCGATTGCGAGGGAGCGGAATTTCACAACCCTGGCCGAATGGCCTTGTGCGGCGACAAACTTAGTGTTGGGGGTGGCGTTTATCTGCGAAACGGATTCAAGGCTGAAGGCGTGGTTCGGCTGCCTAGCGCCACCGTTGGCTCAGAAATCGATTGCAGGCGCGGACTGTTCCGCAACCCCGGTGCGATGGCACTTTTCGCTGACCGAATGAAAGTTGAAGGCCCTTTGTCCCTTGCAGAAGGCTTCAGAGCCGAGGGCGAGGTGCATCTGGTAGGTGCATATTGTGGTTCAATCTTTAGTTGCGTGGGTGGATGCTTTACCAACAAGGGGGCAATCGCGCTCAACGCCGACAGTGTGAACGTTGCCGGCGCTGTTCATCTGGGAATCAACTTCAAGGCCGAGGGCGAGGTGCGTTTGATGTGTGCCAATATCGGTTCTGACCTCGACTGTGCCGAAGGTCAATTCCTCAACCCAGCTTTTGGGGCACGAGCTTTCAGTGCCGACGGGCTTACCGTCGGAGGTTCTGTGAATCTCCGGAAAGGATTTAAGGCCGAAGGTGAAGTGCGTTTGCCTGGAGCGACGATTCGATGGAATCTTGATTGTAGCGGTGGACAGTTCAACAATCCAAAGTCGGTGGCCCTCAATGCCGATATATCACAAATTAGAGGCGCAGTGTTTTTCAGCAACGGATTTAGTGCTGTTGGCGAAGTGAGGCTGGTAGGCGCGACAATCGGACCGGGTTTTGATTGCTCCAACTCGCGGTTTTTGAACGCGCATGCAATAGCCTTAAACGCGGATAGTCTGAATGTTGAAGGCAACGTCTTTCTACGAAGCGGCTTCCATGCCGAAGGCGGCACGCATCTAACCGGTGCTACGATTGGAGGTGACTTCGACTGCGGCGACGGACACTTCATAAATGAGCAGTCACTAGCCCTGGTTCTCAACGGTGTGAATGTTCAAGGCGGTGCTTACCTAAACAACGGCTTCGAGGCCAAGGGCGAGATCCGTCTAATCGGCGCCAAAATTGGCGGCGATCTTATCTGTGAGAAAGGGAAATTTATCAACCGCGGCAGGGATGCTTTCATCGCTACGAGGCTGAGAGTTGAGGGTAGCGTTCAATTCAACAACGGATTCGAGACCGAAGGCCTCGTTAGCTTTGCCCAGGCATCCGTAAGCCAGTTTTTTATTTGGGCCGAAGCAGCCTCATCGGAGTTAGCTGCGTTGGATCTTCGTTTTGCCAAAGTAAGCACCTTGGTCGATGACCGGGTCAGTTGGCCTTCTGCACAGCATCTCTTGCTGGACGGCTTCGTTTACGACGCAATTGAAGCGGATTCCCCGACTGACGCGTCGAGCCGTGTCGAGTGGCTGAACCGGCAGCCGTCCGACCAGTTCTTGCCCCAGCCATACGAGCAACTCGCAGAGGTCTTTCGCAAGGCCGGACATGACGAGGAGGCCGTTAAGGTCAGAATCGCGAAAAACCGGGCACGACCCTCGAAACCATTCCGGAGCGGCTGGTGGTGGTATCGAGTGGTAGGGAGACTGATCGGCTATGGGTACCGGCCTTGGCGCGCCTTTTGGGCCAGCCTCGCATTGATTCTCACTGGAGCTATCATCTTCGGTGCCAATTACCCGGAACTAATCACTGCGACCAACAAAGAGGTCTACGCAACTTCTGAAGATGCCAAGAAAAATAATGTCGCGGATGAGTATCCCCGATTTAATTCGGTTGTGTATTCACTAGAGACGTTCACGCCGCTGCTGAGTCTTTTCCAAAAGGACAACTGGCAGCCGAATGCAAATCGTGGAACTGAGATCATAAAGTGGCGATTGTGCACGGTTACGACTGGGGGTTTGCTGCGCGGTTATCTCTGGCTACATATCATTGCCGGTTGGACGTTGACAACGTTATGGGTCGGCGGCTTGACAGGACTTGTGAAAACTTGAAGCATGCTTTTCAAGCAGGATCAGCGCCGCCTGCACTCCTGGGCGTTTGGTACGCGGCCCCTGATGCGCGCCTGGGGTACCGCGCCAAACATTCCGGCGCGAAACTGGCCCGCTTTCTTGAAACCGCTGTTGGACAGTTACACCTTCCAGCCCTTGCGACGCGCAATCTCTAACAGCGACGGCAGAAGAACCAGCGCGGCCACCAGACAGGAAATCACGCCGATGGTCGTCACCAAACCGAGGCTGCGGATGCCGCGGTGCGCGCCGACCAGCAGGCTCGCAAAAGCAAATGTGGTGGTCATGGCCGAGAGAATCACTGCGCGCCCCGTGCTCTTGCTGTAGAACGTCGCTTCATGGCTTTCCCGATAACGTTGGACCACGTAAATCCCGTAGGCGACCCCAATGCCGACGATCAACGGCAACACCATGATGTTGGCCGGGTTGAAATTGATTCCCAACACCACCATCGCCCCGAACATCCACGCCGTCCCCACCAACAGCGGCAGAATCGTCAGCAGCGTGGCGTAGCCACCACGAAAGTCTATAAAGATCAGGACGCCGATGACCAGCAGCGCCCATAACGCGGCGTTGCGATACCCCGTCTTCAGGATTTCCACAAACTCATAAAGCCCGAGCGGCGTGCCCGTTGCCTTCGGCGCGACCGACTGCACTTCACGGACAAACCTCACGAGCGGCTCGCGTTCCCAGATGTTTTCCTTTGGGAAGACACGGACGAGAAACTTGCCGGTTCTCCCCACCAGCATCTCGCGCGTCTCTGGAGGCACGTCGTTGACGCTCATCGGACGGTCGACAATCTGGTCGGACATGAGTTGCAGTTGTGCCTGCAAGTCCGCATAGAATCGTTGCTCGTACCTGGCAAGACGCTGCTGCAGGTCAACGGACTCCAGAGCTTGCAACGTCGCCCGCGTTTGCGCCGTCGCGTCTGTCAGGGGTTTCAACACCTCCTCGGCTGCCGAATCGCCGCGTTCCGTTGCCGTCCGCAGAAGCTGGTTGGCCCGCAATCGGAGGGACGCCAGCGACCGCACATCGAGTTCCGCGTCCGACGGATCGGCTGGCGGAACATCGAATTGCACCGAACCCAGTTCCTTCTGGATGGCGCGAATGATTGTGGCCTTCTGTTCCTGTTGTTCGGGGATCAACTCGGCGATGCTGTGAACGCTGGCCACGCTCGGAAGTTTGCCCAGGCGCTCCTGCAGATCCCGGGTCTGCTGGAGATTGTCGCACACGATCGCCGCAAACAAGGTCGATTCTACATCGGCATGCAGTAATCGCAGTTCGGTTTCAACGGATGCCAGCCCTTTCGATTGCAAATTCAGGACGTTGTAATCGAAGCGCACTGTCCGCGCCGCCACCAACGCAGCCAACGTGATCATGCCGAACATGGTCAGCATCAGGTGGGGCCGGCGCAAGAGGAGTTGCTCGACGCGCGTCGCCGCCGATTGCGCGGGGACCGGCGCGGCTTCACCCTTGCGGTGGACCAGCAGCAGAAATGCCGGCAATACGGTCATCATCCCCGCCGTCGCAATCAGCATCCCGCCGCCGGCGATCACGCCAAGCTCGGTGACTCCGCGAAAACCGCTCAGCCCCATCGCGAAAAAAGCGGCGGCGTTGGTGACGCCTGCCGTGACTATGCTCGGACCGGTATGTTGGATTGCGGACCGAACCGCGACCGCCCGTTGAAGACCTGCGCTCAATTCCTCGGCGTATCGGGCAATGAATTGAATGCCGAGATCGATCCCCAACCCGAGAATCATGATCGCAAACGTCACGGTAATCATGTTCAGATGGCCTACCGCGAGTGTCGTGTATCCCATGCAGACCGCCAGCACCATCACCATCGAGGCAATGAGCAGCGCCACCAGCACGCAGGCGGCGACCAGCGAGAGCCGCATCATCCGGGGAAACGTCACGGCGTACAACAGGAAGAGGACAACCGCCGTCAGTATTGTCGCCTTCGTGGCGTCGCTCTGTGATTGGAGCATCTCGTCGTAATCGAGTACGGGTTCGCCCGTGAGGTTGATGCCCACGCCCGGAAATTGATCGCGGACCTCCTTCATGATCCGTCGCAACTTCGGGATCGTGGCGGCATGATGCTCGTCCGCCGTTTCCTTGCCCAATCGGGGATGGATCAGCAGCAGGAACATCTTGCCCTTGCGAAACGTCTGGTAGCCCTGCCAGCGCAATTCTTCCTGGGCTTCACCCAGCATCTCCGGGCTGAAGAACGCGCTGGCCCACGGGGACAACAGTGCATCGCCTTCCTCCTGCCCGCTAAACTTTCCCATCTGCCCCACGATGGCGGTCACCGTTGGCAAAAATGACTCGATTTGTTTTCGTTGCGCTTCGGACGCGACATCCATTTGCATCAGCATCCGATTCATCGAATCGAAAAACGTATCCAGTTTCGGGCGGTGTTGGAGAATCGTCAGGAGTTGCTTGAAATCCTTGAGCGACCCCTCGATTTGTCTCAGGTCATCGATCGACAGGTAGTACAGGAACCATTTCTTCAGCGCGTCGAAGTCGGTGCGGTAGTAAAGCTCGTCCTGCGTAAACAACTGCGCGACGGCGGCATCGCCCGGACCCGGATTATTTGTTGACGACAGCAATCTCGCCACCAGCCCGTCGATGACCGCCCGATTCTGCAGCGGCTGATCGCCCTCGACGACGATGATGTAATCCTCCTCCGATCGAAATTCCCGGGAGTATTCGCCATACAGGCGCCAGTAGTCGCTGTCGCGGCCAATCAGATCGTTCTGGCTTGTTTTGAATTCGAGGCGACGAACGGTGTAGAAGGAAGACACTCCCGCGAGCAGGACGCCCGCGACCAGGAACGCCAGAGGCCAACGGCACACCAAGTCGGCCAATCCGCTAAGATACCGTTGTCGCATCAGGGGTCACGCGCGGGGTTATCGCATGTAGAAAACGGAAAAACAAGCCCGTCGGGTCAGCGCCTCGCGGCCACGGCTTCCCGTTCGGCGTTCTTGCCGCCCTTATTGGCTAACGCCGCTTTCACAAGGTTCGCCCCCAAATCCCACATCGGTCCGGGCAGCTTGTAGCAATCGTTGAGCACGTCGTCGAGGGCGTTGACGAAATACTGAATGTCTTCGTCCGTGATGACAAACGCCGGCAACACGCGGATGATGTCGCCGTGGTTGCCGCTGACCTGCGTCAGCACGTGGTGTTTCTCCAACAGCGGCATCACCAGCATTTGCGCGAACAATCCGTCATGCGCCGCGTGCACCATCTTCCACGCCACCTTCATCTTGAGGCTCCGCGGCTCGTGGAACTCGATGCCAATCATGCAGCCCTTGCCCCGCGCCTCCATCAGCACGTCGTGGCGGGCTCTCAGCGCATTGAGCGCGTCGAGAAGTTTCTGGCCCTGCGTGGCGCTGCGTTCGACCAGTTTCTCTTCGTCCAGAATGTGCAGCGTGGCCAGGCCCACCGCCATGCCGAGGTTGTTGCGGCCAAAGCTGGAGGAATGCACCCAGCAACGGTCCATCCGGTTGAAAACTTTCTGATAAATCGAGCGACGGGTAATCATCGCGCCGACCGGCACATATCCCCCACTCAGCGCTTTGCTGGTCGAGATGATGTCGGGTTCCAGGTTCCAGTGCTCAAACGAAAACAGTTTGCCCGTGCGACCATAGCCCGTCTGAACCTCGTCGCAGAAAAACAACGTGCCATACTTGCGGCAGAGCGCCTGCGCCGCCGGCAGGTAATCGTCCGGCGGAATCCGCACGCCCTTGCCCTGGATACATTCCACCGCCAATACCGCGATGTCCTTTTTCGACAGGGCTTTTTCCAACGCTTCCAGATCGCCGTAGGGCACTTCGACGCCCGGCAACATATCGCCGAAACTTTCGCGGAATTCTTCATTGCCCATGATCGACAGCGAGCCGAGCGTCAATCCGTGCCAGCCGTGGTCGAGGTAGGCAAACTTGCTGCGGCCGGTCGCGGCGCGGGCGAACTTCAGCGACGCCTCGACCGCTTCGGTGCCGGAGTTGCAGAAGAAGACGGCCTCGAGATGCGGCGGACAACGCTTGACGAGCGCCTCGGCCAGGAGACCCGCGAGGAACGCGCAATCCATCTGCACCATGTTGGGCAGGTCCAGATCGAGCACGTCACGGATCACCTGCGCGACCTGCGGGTGGTTGCGGCCAATCGAGTACACGCCGAACCCACTCAGCATGTCGAGATAGCGGTTGCCTTCCTTGTCCCAGAGATACTGGCCTTTGGCTTTGGCATAGACCCTGTCGAAACCGATGGTGCGGAATACTTTCACCAGCGTCGGGTTGATGTACTTCTCGTGCAACTCGTAGTTTTCCCCGAGCCGTTCGGCCACTTCCTTCTTCAAATCAAACGATGACATAATAAGCGTGAGTCTATCGCGCCGTCGACAACGGTTCAAGCCCCGAACCGCCGACCAAAATCCACGCTGGCAAGACATTTGCCTCCGTGCTAAATTCGAGTCAGGTTTATGAGAAACTGGATCGTATGGATGGCTGCGATCTCAATCGGTTTTGCCGTTGGCGTCCCCGCCCAAACGATTGAGCCCGCGGCAGCAGATTCTGCCGACCAATCGCCGGCGCTACGCAAGGTGTTTTCCGACAAGCCATTTTTCGGCACACAAAGTGTGCTGACATTGAGTGGCAGCTACGTCAACACACCCCGGGAGGATTTCGAGGAAACTGGCGTGTGGAGCCTTCCGCTTTCCCTTGATCAGATGTCCGGCGTAATTGGGGAAATCTCTTTCGGCGAGGCCGCCAAACAGGGCCAATGGCAACTCACCTACCGCTACAAGGTAATGACCATGGACAATGAGTGGCAAGCGATTGCTGATTCGAGTGGCGGGTTAAGTCTCTCGGACCGCCGCTCCCAAGTGCTCAAGGCCAGTTACAACATACGGGACTGGTGGAAAGTCGGGCTGGCGGCGGTTGTGGAAGACCGGTCCGGCGTGGACCCCGCCATCGATCCGGGAACATTCGGGCTGAACGGCCGGGAGTCCCTCGGCTTTCAAATCGACACGTTGTTGAAATTCTGACGTATCCGCTTTCCGCCAGTCAACGGTTCGCGCACTCTTCGTCACTTCGCCAGTAATCGGTTGTTGTTTCCCCATCGGCCTGTTAGAAGTCGCTGCCGAACGCACGATGAGAGAACCAGTATGGCGAAACTCTTCCTCGGTCTGGATTGCAGCACGCAGAGTCTTTCGGTCATTGTGATCGATCACGATTCCCGTCAGATCGTTTACAACAACTCACTCAATTTCGATCAAGCACTACCGCACTATGGTACCCAGAATGGCACGTTGCGCGGCAATGACCCGCTTGTCGTCCATAGCCCGCCGCTGATGTGGGTCGAAGCGCTGGACACACTGTTCGCACAAATGAAAAAAGATGACGTACCCCTCGGCCAGCTTTTGGCGATCAGCGGCAGCGGACAACAACATGGTTCCGTGTACCTCAACAGCTGCGCCCCGGTCGCGCTTGCTCGGCTGAACGCCACAAAACCCCTCGCCGAAAATCTTCGCGGCGTGTTCTCGCGGGCCACGTCCCCGGTTTGGAGGGATTCCTCCACGGGCGCGGAGTGCGTCGAGATTCGCGACGCACTCGGCGGCCTCGAAGCCACGGCACAAACGACCGGCTCGGACGCGTTCGAGCGGTTCACGGGGCCGCAAATCCGCAAGTTCTACAAGACCGAGCCCGACGGTTACGCCAAGACTGCGAACATCGCGTTGGTGAGTTCGTTCATGGCCTCGATCATCGCCGGCAAAATGGCGCCGATCGATCATGGCGATGGTGCGGGCATGAACCTTATGGACATTCGCAAAAGGGTGTGGCATCCGAAGGCGCTGAAAGCGACGGCACCACAGTTGCGGAAGAAGCTTCCGTCGCTCGCCCCGTCTTCGAAGGTCATCGGCAACATCAGTTCGTATTTCGTAAAGAGATATGGCTTCAATCCGAACGCCAAGGCGCTGGTCTGGTCCGGTGACAATCCTTGCAGCGTCATCGGCCTCGGTCTCATTAAGGAAGGCACCCTCGCCATCAGCCTCGGCACGAGCGACACGCTGTTCGGCTATATGAGGCGCTGTCGTGTGGATGAACGCGGCGAAGGCCACGTGTTCGGCGCGCCCACGGGCGATTACATGACCCTCATCTGCTTCAGGAACGGCTCGCCCGCCCGCGAACGCGTCCGCGACATGTACCATCTGGATTGGCGCGGCTTCAATCAGGCCCTCGTCAGCGCCCCACCGGGCAACTGCGGCGCGATTATACTACCGTGGTTCGAGGCCGAAATTGTCCCGCGCGTCAACCGCCCCGGCATTCATCGTTTCGACCTTGATCCGAATGACGTGGCAGCGAATTGCCGCGCCGTCGTCGAAGCGCAAATGATGTCGATGCGCATCCACTCTCAATGGATGAAAGTCGCCCCGAAACAGATTTATGCCACTGGCGGCGCTTCAACGAACACCGCCATTCTGCAAATCATGGCGGATGTGTTCGACTCTCCCGTCCTCCGTATTGAAGTCGCCAAGAGCGCCGCCCTTGGCGCTGCCCTGCGTGCTGCTCACGGACTTCTCGCCCATTCAGGCAAGAAACTGCGCTGGCGGAATGTTGTTGCCGGCTTCACCAATCCGCTTCCCGATAGCGAGGTTCGTCCAAACGCAACATCTGCACGGGTGTATGGTCAGCTGGTGGAGAAGTACGCCACGCGCGAGCGCGAAGCAATCAAAGAGGAGTGAGGCAGCTGGTTTCTTTAGATCGACTGGCACAAGAATCCGCCGTCCACGCGGACATCCGCGCCCGTGATAAAGCTGCTCGCCTTCGTGCTGGCGGGGAACACGACCGTGCCGATCAATTCCTGGCCGTCGCCGAATCGTTCCGTCTGCGCGAAGCCCGGGCGAACGACACCCCAGCCGCGTGAAATGTCTTCTTGCCTCGTGCCCGGCGAGTCCGTAAGGTCTCGCTCGATGCGCGTGGCGCTATTCATCCCCTGCTTCATCGACCAGCTCTTCCCGAACGTGGGAATCGCAATGGTCACCGTGCTCCGTCGGCTTCAGGTCGAGGTGGATTATCCGCCCGAACAAACCTGCTGCGGTCAACCGGCATTCAACACCGGCTACTGGGATGATGCCCGCGCGCTCGCGAAGCGTTATTGCGAAATCTTCGCCGATGCTGATGCCATCGTCAGCCCGTCCGGTTCTTGCACGGCCATGGTGCGGAATTTCTATCCCGAACTTCTCGGCAAAGCAACCAAAGCGACGACGCACACCTATGAGTTTGCCGAGTTTCTCGTGAAGAAGCTTGGGGTAACGGATGTGGGCGCGAAGTTTCCCCAACGCGTTACCTACCACGACTCCTGCCATGCGTTACGCGAGCTCCGCATCAAAGATGAACCGCGCCAACTTCTGCGGCGCGTGCGGGGCCTCGAATTGATTGAGATGGACCAGGCGGAAACCTGTTGTGGATTTGGCGGAACGTTTTCGGTGAAATTTCCGATGATCTCGTATGCCATGGATGAAGTGAAGGTCTCCTCCATACAAAAGACCGGCGCCGAGTACGTCGTATCGACCGACTCCAGTTGTCTGATGCAGATCGACGGCTACCTGCGCCGCCAAAATCTGCCGATCAAGACCATTTCGCTGGCGGAGGTGTTGGCTTCTACATGACCACGGTGGCCCGTCTGCAGTTCGAGCGTGACGCGACGGTAAAGACCGCCGACTTGCGGCACCGCGCCGTCATCCAGAAGAACATCAACACCTACGACATCGCTGTGGCAAAAGGCAGGGCGCGGTTTGCTGACTGGCAGAACGCCCGCTCCGACGCCGCCGCCATCAAATGCGAAACCATCAACCATCTCGACCGCTATCTCGAACAATTCGAGCAGAACGTGCTGGCGAATGGCGGCCACATCTTCTGGGCCGAGACGGCTGAGGACGCCCGCGGGCACGTGCTGGAACTGGCCCGTCGCCACGGCGTCCACAAGGTCGTCAAATCCAAATCGATGACGACCGAGGAGATTCATCTCAATGAAGCGCTCGAAGCCGAGGGCATTCATCCGATCGAGACCGACCTTGGCGAATACATCTGCCAGATCCGTGGTGAGCGCCCTTACCATATCGTCACGCCCGTCATGCACCTGACGAAAGCGGACATTGCGCAGACCTTTCAGGAAAAACTGGGGGCGCCGCCCACCGACAGTGCCGAGGAATTGACCATGATCGCCCGCGCAAAGTTGCGGCGGGAATTCATGACGGCGGACATGGGCATTACCGGGGGAAATTTCGCAATCGCAGACACGGGAATGATTGCGCTGACCGAGAATGAGGGCAATGCGCGACTGAGTTTTTCACTGCCACGCGTCCATGTGGCCATCGTGGGCATTGAGAAACTGATCCCGCGCTTGGAAGACCTCGCGCTGTTCTGGCCGCTGCTCTCAGCCAGCGGCACGGGACAGGCCATTACAGCGTACAGCTCGTTGATCGGCGGCCCGCGCCACGAGCGCGAAGTGGACGGTCCGCAGGAATTTCACGTCATCCTGCTCGACAACGGCCGCACGCGGTTGCTGGCCGACATCGAGCAGCGCGACGCGTTGCATTGCATCCGCTGCGGCGCATGCCTGAACGCGTGCCCGGTCTACAAAAACATCGGCGGCCATGCGTACGGCACGACGTATCAAGGGCCGATCGGTTCGGTTATCACGCCGCACCTGCGCGATGCGCAGAAGTGGTCCCATCTGTCGTACGCCAGTTCGTTGTGCGGTGCGTGCACGAACGTGTGTCCCGTGCGGATCGACTTGCACCATCACCTGCTACACAACCGGCGCAACGCCGTCCACAGCGGGTTCGACGGCCCGATCCAGCGTCTGTTGTTTCGCGTGTGGTTGTGGACGATGCAATCTCCTGTGCGCTACGCCATCGCGGCGAAGCTCGGTAACTTCGCGTTGCGCCGGGGCATGGCGGGGCCTCTGTTGAAACCGTGGACCGCCCGCCGCGAGTTTCCCACCCCGCCAAAGCACAGTTTCAAGGAGTACTGGAGGGAACGTGGACGTCGCGCGTAACAACATTCTCCAGCGGGTCCATGCCGCGTTGGGTGTCGAGGCTCATCGACCGCTTCCGCCGACCGATGCGCCCGTCTTCCCGCCGGTCGTTGACGCCGAGGCGCGATTCCGCGCCGAGTTTGTGGCGTTACGCGGCGAGATCATCGAAAGTGCCGAAGCCCTTCGCGCGTTCCTGAATGCCTTCCCAAGAATCGCAACGGACGGCGCTGAACTCACAGGCAAAATCGTCGGCGAACCAAATGCCAATGTCCGCGAGTGCGATCTTGGGGTAACGGGCTGCGACTGTCTCGTGGCGCAAACCGGGTCTATTATCGTCTCAACGCTCTCGGCGGGTGGGCGGGCGTTGTCGGTCCTGCCGCCGACGCACCTTGTCATCGCTCGGCGCGAGCAGATTGTTCCGAATTTGGCGGCGGGAATGGCGCTGCTGCGCAAACGCTACGACAAACACTGGCCGAGTGCGCTCTCGGTTATTACCGGACCGAGCCGCACGGCCGATATCGAGAAAATTCTGGTCATGGGCGCTCACGGCCCGAAGCGGCTGGCGCTTTATTTCGCGGATTGAGCGGGCCGCAGAACGCCAATGTCCACCGCATCCACGGGCTGGTCTGCGGTGTTGGAGACCGGGGATTCGCGGTCTTGCACCGGCTTGCGCTTGCGAAAGCGCGGGGCGAAGCAAAAGCCCAGTACCAATACCGCGGCAACCAACTGAGCCAGTATCGTCTCGACGGTCGGGAAAACCGAGAACCACAGTCCCATCCACGCAGGAATGGCGTTGGTCAATGAAGGAACCGGCGTGGTGGAAATCCAATGGGACAATTGCATCTCCTGGGCTTGTTCGCCAACCATGACGAGGAGCACAAAGCCGAGCATGATGCCGGTCAACACCAGCATCTTTCGGTAGGGCAACTGTCGGTGGGCAACGAACGTGAGGACCGCGACGATGCCGGTGAACAGCAGCCCCAGCAAGGCACCCTCCAGCACGAGTTTGCCGCCCATGCGCAGATAATAGCTCTGTAGGAAGAGCACCACTTCGAATCCCTCACGGTACAGCGACGCAAATCCCAGCAGGCATAGCCCGCGCAGAAGGCGGGCTTCGGATATTTGCGCGCGGCTGGCGCTACGGAACAGTTTTTTCTTCGTCTTGTTGTGCATGGAGATCCAGCCGCCCAGTAGACCTTGTGGAAGAACCAATTCATGACCACCAACAAAACAATGACTGCCAGCAGCCCGGTCGCAGCCTGTAGATTCAGCGCCGAGACGCTCGAAGACAAATCATTGACGATCGCCACGGCAACAAGCCAGGTAACGAGCGTCGCAACAAAACCGATCCCTGCGCCGACGGCAATGGGACGCCGATAGACCTCCTGGCTGCCCACCAGACTGGCTGTAATGGCCGAGAGCACCAGAATGCATTCCAGTCCCTCGCGGAATACGAGCACGCCAATGTCGAGCAGCGCCACCGTCGGGCTGAGATGTGGAGCCGTGGGGTCCGGATTGCCCCTAGCCGTGACCCCCTGCCAAATCAGGACGCCAACCACGAGCAACGCGCCGACCAAAAGAAGAAGGCGAAGACCGGCACGCGTTCGCCTGGCGCCAAACCACGCCACTGCCCGGGGCGAATCGACTGCTTTATGGATCGAAGATTTTGCCATCCTGAACTTTCGTTGATCGCCGTCGCGGTCTGCCGACGTTCATCACTCCAACAAGGTTGCAATCTCCTGCACGTGTTCCGTTTCCACGCTAAAGCGGAGAAACGCCTCCAACTCCTCCGCCATTAGGCGATTCAAGTCCTCGACAATTTCGCTGCGATCCGTCTTCATAAACTCGCGTGCTGCAATTCCTCGATCAGGCAATGGCCGTGGCATACTTCGCATGTCTTGCTGTCAGGACATCGATCCTAAAAGCTCTTGAACCGCACGAGCACCTGCTTCGCGAGCGGGTCGTCTGAAACGAGGAACCTCATGAAATAGACGAGTTGTTCGCCCGTGGGCTGGCTGATGAGATGCTCGACCTTGCAACTGTCGATTTCAGCCTGCGGTTTGGGAACGTTAAGGACATTGCTTAGAAACGCCTTCACGACGGCCTTCTTGGCCATCACGGTCTGGACAACCTTCTGCCCTTTCGGGGAAAGCTTCACCATGTGATACTCGTCAGTATCAACCCATCCGCGTTTTCTGAGCGCCCGCAGGTTGATTGACACGCTGCCGCGTGTAATGCTCAACTCGCGGGCGATGTCGGAGACGCGAGCCCAACCGCCGTACTCCAGACCGACCTCGTAAATGGCCAGGAGATGGTGGGCGGCACTGTGAGTTAGCTCATTGGCCTCGAATTCCTTCCAAGTTTCCATGATTCCTGGATTTATACGACACTTGTTTGGTACGTCAAACATAAGGCGGATTATTTTTGTCCGCTTTTAGTTTGGGGCATTGATTCATAAATCACTTTCCCAAATACGAACGACCACGTATATTGCTCTCAACCGTAAGGAGGTTGTGGGGTGGAGCAACTGATCGATGCTTTTCTCGATCATCTGACCGTGGAGCGTGGGCTTGCGTCGAACACGCGCATCGCCTATCGCGCTGACCTCGCCCAGTTTGTTGATTTCCTCCATAGTCGCGGCGTCGAACATCTCAACGACGCCCGGCGCCAACTCATCACGGAGTATTTGTTGCATCGACGCAAAGGCGGCCTAAGCGCGCGAAGTCTCTCCCGTCACCTCGCCGCGATCCGCACGTTTTGCCGGTTCCTTTCCCGCGAAAAACTTTTGGTTGCCGATCCCACACAGACGATCGATTCACCCAAGCTGTGGCGCACCCTTCCCCACTCGCTCGATTACGAAGAGGTCGGCCGGCTGCTGGACGCGCCCGACACACGCACCAAGCTCGGCATCCGCGACAAAGCGATGCTGGAATTCATGTACGCCACGGGATTGCGCGTCAGCGAGGTTGCCCACATCAAGCTCAGCGACATCAATTTCGAGGCCGGCTTCCTTCGTTCGCTCGGCAAAGGCAGCAAGGAACGCATCGTCCCCATCGGCAGACAGGCCATCGACTGGATGCAGCGTTACCTTCACGAAGCGCGCGGATCGTTTGCCGGGGCGGACACCGTCGGCGAAGTGTTCCTCTCGACCCGAGGCCAGCCGCTCAGCCGAAAAACCATCTGGGTGCTCATCAAGAAATATGCGCGCCGGGCCGGTATCTCGAAGAATATCATGCCGCACACGTTGCGGCACAGCTTTGCCAGCCACCTCCTCAACAACGGCGGCGACCTGCGCGTCATCCAGGAAATGCTCGGCCACGCCGACATCTCGACCACGCAAATCTACACGCATGTCGACCAGCAACGCCTCAAGGAAACGCACTATCGCTTCCACCCCCGTTCGGGCCGACGGTAAACTTCCCCGAAATTAAGGCTCGATTTTTTGAAAGCCGTTAGGTAGATTCTCCGCCGTAGCAGTTGGATTTTGCGGCCCGAACCTGCTTCGGGGCGGCAACATCCCCCTGCACGCGAAGGCGACGCAGCAATCATGCATTTTCAAAAGTTGCAGAAGGTCATCGGGCACGAGTTCAAAAACTTCGATTTGCTCGTGGAAGCCCTCACTCATCCGTCCATTGCGCACGAGCGCGGAAGCGAGTGCAACCATCACAATCAGCGGCTGGAGTTCCTCGGCGACGCGGTCTTACAACTGGTGCTCACCGACCGCATCTACAAGCTGTACCCGGACCTGCCTGAGGGCAAACTCACGCAAATCCGCGCCCATCTGGCCAATCGCCACACGCTGTTTCAGCGCGCCCAAGCCATTGATCTGGGCAGTCACTTGATGCTCGGCAAGGGCGAGGAGGCCAGCGGCGGTCGCGCGCGGCTGTCCAACCTGGCGGACGCCTACGAGGCCCTGCTCGGTGCGATCTATCTCGATGGCGGTTTGCGTGCAGCCCGTAAATTCATCTTCACTCAGTTCGCCGACGAGTTCTTGAACATCAAGCAAACCACCCCGCGCCAGAACCCCAAAGGCCGGTTGCAGGAGCTGCTCCAAGCCCATTCCTCGAACGGTCCCATTTACCGCGTCGTACGCGAATCGGGGCCGGACCACAGCAAGTATTTCGAGGTGGCCGTCGAATGGCAGGGGCGTGAGATCGGTCGCGGAAATGGTTCCAGCAAGAAACAGGCGGAAACCGTCGCTGCCGACGTGGCCTTGGCGGCGTTGCCGGAGATCATGGCGCGCGCCGATGCGCCCGCGCTACGCTGAATCTACGGCTGCGGTTGGGGCGACGAGGGCGACGGGGCGATCTGAAGGCCATGCCTCGCCAGCAGTCCCATCAACTCGGGTTTCCCGGAACTGTACTGGACCAACGCGTTGACCAGATAATTCACGGAACGCTCATTGGCCTGGAATCGCGCGAGTTGACGTTCGTGGGTAACCGTCACCGCAACAAGGTTGCGGTTTTGCTTATAGACAAACGCAGTAAGTGCCAGGCTCACCACCAGTAGCCCGACCCCCAGCCCGCAGACCAAGATACGCAATTGATCGATCGCCGCCGCGACATCCGTCGGCGCATCCACAGTGGGCGTCGCCGTCGAGCTGTTGTCGATCGACTGCCCGCGCTCAACGCGGGATTGGCTCTCAACTTCTTCAGGTGTGCTCATTGGATTCGTCCTATGGTTGCACGGAGTTGCCGGCTGCTGCTGCCGCCGCCGCCGAATTGGTTGCCTGGGCTTGTTTGAATATCTCTGCTATCTGCGGGTCAGTATTCGCCCGCGCAGCGAACTCCTGAAGAAGACCTTGGACGGCTTGCTCTCGCACCACCATCTGCTGAACCTTGGCGTCCGCTCGCGTGGCGTCGCGGTAGACCTCAACGTAGTGCATCACGACGTAGATATTGAAAATCACGGAGATCCCCAGCACGATGCTCCCGTACTGGACAGCTGCCTGGAAATTTTTCTCGGTCATTTGCTCTCCTCACCCACCCATCGATTTAGCAATTCAAATAATTCGGACACGTTAAACGGTTTCTCCATAAAGCCTGCCGCGCCCTCCCGCATCATCTCCTCACGCGTCACACCCAACGACCGGTACTCGCCGGACATCAGCAACACCCGCTTGGCCGACCTGGCCACCAGGATCGCCTTCATCGCATCCACTCCATTCATCCGGGGCATCGCGATATCCATCACGACCAGGTCCGGCCGCAACTCCCTGGCCAGCGAAACAGCTTCCATCCCATCCCTGCCTTTGCCAACGATCTCATGGCCAGCGTACGCGATCGTATCGGCCACCACTTCACACACCGCAGGTTGATCGTCCACCACCAGCACACGCAGCTTCTTGCCGTCGCCTGACGCCCCCGCTTCCTCCCTCGAAGCTGCAGTATCCATTTTCATAGGTTCTTTTGGCGGGGGTAATTTACCGATTCGCCGCGCGTATTGCAAGCTTGTGATTGTGCCTTCGGCCCCCGCGGTTGTCCACAGAATACTTGACACGCGCACCCAATGCTTGCCAACCACCGCTCCCTTGTCTTATCCTTTGGGCGCATGGTTCATTCACCCTGTGGGAGGCTAATATTAATATGAAAATCCTGATTGCCGACAAATTTTCGGAGAACCACCTCGACCGCCTCAAGAAACTCGGCTGTGACGTCACGTACAACGCTTCCGTCAAAGCCGAGGAACTTCCCAAGCTGATCGGCTCCACCAAAGTCCTGGTCGTCCGCAGCAAACGGGTCGCCGCCGACACCATCAAGGCCGGCGACCAGCTCGCCGTCATCCTTCGCGCCGGCGCGGGCGTCAACACCATCGACGTCAAGGCCGCCAGCGCTTGTGGCGTGTACGTCACCAATTGCCCGGGTAAAAACGCTGTCGCCGTTGCCGAACTCGCGTTTGCCCTGCTGCTGGCCATCGACCGCCGCATCCCCGACAATGTCGCCGCCCTCCGCGCCCACAAATGGAACAAGAAAGAATTCAGCAAAGCTGACGGCGTCTTCGGCAAAACGCTTGGGGTCATCGGCGCTGGCCAAATCGGCCGTGAAGTCATCAAGCGGGCTCACGCCTTTGGGCTGCGCGTCATCGCCGCTGATCCCTTGCTCAATCTCCGCAAGGCCCGCGAACTCGATGTCGAATACAGCCCCGACCTCGACACCGTTTTTCGCCGCGCCGACATCATCACCTTGCACGTGGCTCTCACAGCCGACACCAAGAAACTCGTCACCGCCGACCGCATCGCAATGATGAAACCCAACGCCATCCTCATCAACGCCTCCCGCGGCGAAGTCGTCGACCAGGTTGCCCTGCGCGCCGCGCTCGAAGCGAAACGGATTCGCGCCGGCCTCGATGTCTTCGATCCCGAACCCGCCGAGGCCGCCGCCGATTTTGCTGACCCGATCCTCGATCTGCCGAATCTCTACGGCACGCACCACATTGGCGCGTCCACCGAACAGGCCCAGGAAGCCATCGCCGAGGAAGCCATCCACATCATCGAGACCTACATGAAAACAGGCGTGGTACTGAACTGCGTGAATCTTGCCACGCGCACCCCCGCCAAATGGCAACTTTTCGTCCGCCACTACGACCGCGTCGGCGTGCTGGCTCAGGTTATGGGTCAAATCCACCGCGCCAATATTAACATCGAAGAAGTTCAGAACATCATTTTCGACGGGGCTGTCGCCGCCTGTTGCCGCATCCAACTCGACACCGAACCCGGGGCAAAACTTCTCGCCGCCATCAAGGACGGCAACCCCGATGTCATCAGTGTCGAATCGCTGCGCATCGGCGAATAACTGCACCGTCTTGCTTTGCGGTCCATTGTTGTAGCCGCAGGCGCTGACCGCGGCCTCGCCGTTCCGGCTTGTTGTAGGCCGCGTGCCCCGCGCGGCGCTTTCTGCATTGGAGCGCGAGCTTCCTGCCTGCGTGGCCGAAGCCACTTCGGCGAGGCGAAGGCCCAACCGCGCACGCCAACCCCTTCGTGTGCTTCGTGCCCTTCGTGGTGAGATTACGACAATACAGCTCCGCGCCCGCAACTTGCCTTGAGCCAAGTCGAAGGGTGGTGAGAACTGAGCCCTTGAAAAGCGGTCACGCGTCCCGACAACCGCTACGGCGAGGTGCGACAAGTCGTGTCGTTGACTGAAATCGAATCGACGTACCAGCCGGTGCCCAGACTGCTCCGCCGCTTACGCCGCCCTGGATGTTTTAGTTGTCGATCCGCCAAGTGCCCGCCGCGCGCCCACCTTGTAGCCGTAAATCAGGAAATATACCGGTCCCGTCAGGCCGGAATTGGTCAGCGCGAACGTGTTCATCGGCGTGCCGGCGGTCTCAATGGCGGCCTTGATGTCTTTCAGGCCGTCACCGGTGATGACGGCGGAGACGCTGTCGCTCTTTTTGATGACTCCGTCGGCAATCGCGCGTTTGACACCAGCCACGCTCGCCGCGCCACTCGGTTCGCCAAACACGGCGCCCATCCGCGCGGTCTGGTTCATCGCGTCCATGATCTCGTCGTCCGACACGGCGACAATCTCGCCCTTCGACTCGCGCAGGGCGTGGACGGCCTTCCTCCAATTGCGTGGCGTGCCGCAGATGACACAACGCAATTGGGAAATGTGTTGGATGGCCATGGCGCGAGATTCCACGCGCCACGCCGAACAAAATCAACGCGTCGAACTTCCTCCAGCAAACAAGACGGACCAGGCACCCGTGGCGCCGTTGCTTGCCTATTCGCCGTAAACGACTGTCGTGTACTTGGCGTAAACGCCCATTACGCTCATGACCTTGCAGTCCACGTGATGAATCTTCGTGATCCCCGCACTGTCCATCGCCGCCTTGATGCTGGAGTCGCCCGTCGCGAAGCAGATAATCGCGGTCGACGTAGCGGTTCCGACCTTGTCGGATCCAGCGGCGCTTCCGACAGCCACAGCACCACTCGTCTGCGTGTAGATTCCCCCGTAGCTTCCGCCAGCTACCCCACCAACCATCGCACATCCGGACATGAACACAACCACTGCGCAAGCCGCTGCCACAATCACAATGAGTCTCTTCATAATTGCTCTCCTTTAGGTTTAGGTTGGGCTTGCCACGGGTGCCATCCCGCCGCTCGATTTATAGGCCGAACCCACCTGTTGTGTCGAGGGGAATAAAACTTGTTCGACGAATTTCTTTGCCTTATTGGTTGCCGCCTGCGTAAAACTGCTGCCGACTTATGAAGCTTCTTATCAAGAACGGCCACGTCATCCGTTGGAACGCGAGCCATCAGGTCGAACAGCTCGAATCTCATCACGTCCTGATCGAAGACCACCGCATCCGCGACGTCGTCGTCACCGTCCCGAAGGATTTCGAACCGGACGAGACCATCGACGCGACCAACTGCGCGGTCATCCCCGGGCTGATCAACACGCACCATCATCTCTACCAATCGCTCACGCGCTGTTTGAAGCCCGTGCAGAATGCCAAGCTCTTCGACTGGTTGCTCGGCCTCTACGAAGTCTGGGGACGCGTGGATTTCGAAGCGGTCAAACTCGGCTCGCAAATCTCGATGGCGGAAATGTTACTCTCAGGCTGCACCACCACCAACGACATGTTTTACGTGTACCCGCGCCAGTCCGATGTGAAAGCCGAGGCGGTCATCGAAGGCGCTGCCGAACTCGGGATGCGTATTCACGCCGGACGCGGTTCCATGTCGCTCGGCCGCAGCCAGGGCGGCCTGCCGCCCGATGATGTCGTTCAGGACGAGAAAGCCATCGTGAAAGACTGCGAACGCGTCATCGCAAAGTTCCACGACGCGAAACCGTACGCGATGACGCGCGTCGATCTGATGCCGTGCTCCCCCTTTTCCATCACGTTCGATTTGTTGAAGGAAACACGCGCGCTCGCCAAATCGCGCCGCGTTCTCTGCCATACCCACGTCGCCGAGACCGAAGACGAAAACAAGTTCTGCATCGAGAAATTTGGCATGCGACCCGCCGATTATCTCGCCAGCGCCGACTGGACCGGCCCCGACGTGTCGTGGGCTCACTGTGTTTGCGTGAACTCCGACGAGATCAAACTCCTCGCCGAGACAAAGACCGCCGTCGCGCATTGCCCGTCATCCAACATGCTTCTTGGCTCCGGCATTCCTCCCGTGTGCGAGATGCTGCGAGCCAACGCGACGGTTGGGCTGGGCGTGGACGGCTCGTCCAGCAACAACGGCGCGCATGTGCTGGCCGAAGCGCGACAGGCGTTATTGCTTCAACGCGTGAAAAACGGCGCGGACAGCTTCACCGCCGAAGACGCGTTGCGTATCGCCACGCTCGGCGGCGCGCGACTTTTGAATCGCGAGAAGGAACTCGGCAACATCGCCCCCGGTTTCGCCGCCGACATCGCGATCTACGACCTCAACACCATCGAGTTCGCCGGCGCCGCCGCCCAGGATCCGCTCGGCGCGCTTCTGCTCTGCCATTCCCCCCGCGCCAAGTTCGTCCTCGTCAACGGCAGGCTCGTCGTCAAATACGGCCAACTCGCCACCGTCTACCTGCAAGGGTTGGTCACGAAAATAAATGAACTGGTGAAGAAACGGTTCAGGTGACAAGACACCATCATTTGAACTGCTCGTCAGCAGCAATGATGGTGGCCAGGACTTGGGACTTCTGCGTCGCAGTTTGACATCTTATTGTCCGATCCAAATTGTGTCCCAGCGGGTTGGCCTAAGTTCTGAATGACCGTATTGGTCAAATCCGTGGATACGGCAACTCTTTCTTCCCACCATGCTCTTGAAGAGTCGCTCGGTACCCAATTCATCTTTTGTTCCAGCGGCATAACGAGGCGGGGTGTACGCCACCACAGTCACCACGTCACCAATCTTGTATTTCCCTTTCTTCATTGGCACGGACTGGAATCCAAGATGACCCAAACAAATCCTACCGCTTCCTCGGCGCGCGCAGCCGGAGCGCGGGGACATCCACTTCGTGGCGGACTTTGCGGGAGGCGCTGCCGTAGATGAGGTCGGAGATGAATCGGTGGCCGTGCGTGGTCATGGCGACTCACTTCGCTCGCAGCAGCAGCACCGGCACGCTGATGCTGTGGCGGACGGCGCGGGACGTCGATCCGAGAAACAGGTCGGCGATGAATCGGTGCCCGTGCGTGCTCATGGCCACCAGATCGCAACCTTTTTTCTCAACCCATTTGATGATTTCGTCGGCTGGCTCGCCAAACGCCAACTCGGCGTCGGCGTGGATGCCCGTTGACTGGAACTCCGACCGGACTTTCTCCAGGTACGCCTTGTCTTCAGCAACTTCGGGGCTTACGGCGTCTGCGCCATAGGTTCTGGCTGCCCAACCATCAGCCACGTGCAGCAGGGCGACGCGACTGTGCATCGCCGTGGCCAATTCTTTGATGTGCTCGATGATGGCACGGTCGGTCGGCGTCGCGTCCAAGGTCACAAGAATTTTGTTGTACATGGCAGCCCTTTCATTCTTCAGTGACCAACAATGACCGCCCAAGCCTGCTTCAACGCATCCGGCAAACTGTAAATGTCCATGGCCGCGATGAGGATGGCACTTCCCCAGCCGGTAATCAACAGGAACCAACCGTTTCGCCATTGGCCCATGCGCTTGCGCGAACTGGTGAACTGCAACAGCGGGAACATCGCAAACGGCAGCTCCAGACAAAGGATGACCTGGCTGAGGTTGACCAGATCGGTCACGCTGCCATTGCCGCGGACGCTGATGATCAGGATCGCCGGCAAGATCGCCAGCGTGCGCGTGATGAGCCGGCGCACCCACGGCCTGATCCGCCAGTGCATGAATCCTTCCATCACCACCTGCCCGGCGATCGTGCCGGTGATCGTGCTGCTTTGCCCGCTCGCCAGCAGCGCCACGGCAAATAGCGTGCTCGCCGCCGTCTTCCCCAGCAGTGGCGCCAGTGTCAAGTAAGCGACTCGAATCCAATCGCTGTCCGGACTGAACGCGACCGTCTGGCCGCCCGCCACGGTGACGCTGGTCTTCCCATAGAACACGATCGCCGCCAGCACCAGGATGGCCGCGTTGACGAAGAAGGCGATCGTCAATGCCACGGTCGTGTCGATCGTGTTAAATCGGATGGCGCGGCGAATGGACGACTCGTCCTGCTGCAACTTGCGAGTTTGGACCAACGCGGTGTGGAGATACAGGTTGTGAGGCATGACGGTTGCCCCGATGATGCCAATCGCCACCACGAGCATGCCGGCCTGCGCGAAATCGGGCCGTATCATGGCCCGCCCCATTTCCAGGAAATCAGGACGGGTCTGCGCGAACCCGAAAATCTCGATGCCGTAGCAGACGCCAATGGTCATCACGAAGACCGCGACCACCGCCTCGATCAGCCGCATGCCAAACCCCTGCAACGCCAGCAGCAACAACACGTCAAACGCCGTGATGACGATCGCCCACTGAATCGGGATGTGAAACAACAGGTTCAACGCAACCGCGCTTCCCAGCGCTTCAGCCAGGTCGGTCATGCCAATCGCGATTTCCATCGATAGCCAGTTGGGCCAGCGGGTCCATTTCGGATACCAATCGCGGCAGGCCTGGGCCAGGTCCTTGCCCGTGGCCACGCCCAGGCGCGCGGCAATAATTTGCAGGAAGACGGCCATCAGGCTCGCCAGGCCGACCACCCACAACAGCCCATACTTGAATTGGGCGCCACCCTGCAAGTCAGTGCCCCAATTGCCCGGGTCCATGTNNCCAGTTGCCAGGGTCCATATAGCCGACGCTGACCAGAATTGCCGGCCCGACAAACGCCCGCCATTGCCGCCAAAACCCGGCCTGATGAGGCGGCACGTCCACCGTCCCGTGCATGCCTTCGAGCGACAAATGTCCCCCGCCCGCTGTTGTGGCTACCGGCGTTGCCGCCGGTTCGCGCGGATCGCCAGGCGTCTCCGGCGTCGTGGGTTCTGGAATCTTAGCCATGCCTAATTTTATTGTGAGAGACTATATCGCATTCCGGTGCGCTGTCAACCCGAATGTTTCCCGCCTTGTCATCCATGAGGCGTCCTGCTATTCTCTCTGTAAACAGGAGGGTCGCCATGTATGGACTGCTTGGGTTGGTCGTGTTGGCGTTGGACATCATCGCGATTGTGGATGCCGCCAAGGGCGGCGGTGACATGGGCAGGAAAATTCTGTGGATTGTGCTGATCCTGTTGCTGCCGCTGCTTGGCATGATCCTCTACTTCATGCTCGGACGTTCCAAGGCGGGCGCCTGACCTGATTGCTGTGGCAGCCGGGACCAGCAGTCGCGATTTGATTTTGGCGGGTGATCCGTCTCTGCTCAACGGGGCCGTGAGTTCAAAAAAGGGGCTCATTCTGCGCCCCGGCCGAATCTCCCGTTGATTTCCAGCGCCGTTTCCAGTTTATTCCTTCTTACTTTGCCTGAGAGTGATCCAATTCAAGCGCCGAAACGCAACGAGCCGACGATTGCCACCGTGCCCGCCGACATGGTGACGCAGCCGCCGTCTATCGTCGCGGGCGGAATCAGTTGGCGAAAAACGTTTTCAGCCTTTCGCCATCGCAACTACCGACTCTTCTTCGAAGGTCAACTCGTCTCGGTCATTGGCACGTGGATGCAACAGGTCGCCCTGAGCTGGCTTGTCTACGATATCAGCAAGTCGGCTTTTACCCTTGGCTGGGTGCGTTTTCTCTCGGCCATCCCGGTCACGCTGTTTACCCTCGTCGGCGGCGCGATGGCCGACCGATTCGAGAAACGCCGCATCGTCATCCTGACCGAAAGCACCGCCATGGTGCTCGCCTTCGCCCTCGCGGCCCTCGTCTACTTCGGCGTCATCAAAATCTGGCAGATCGCCCTGGTCGGCTTCCTGGACGGAATGACCGACGCATTCGACATCCCCGCCCGCCAGAGCTTCGTCATCGAAATGGTCGGCAAAGACGATCTCATGAACGCCATCGCGCTGAATTCATCCCTCTTCAACGGCGCTCGCGTGTTCGGCCCCGCCCTGGCGGGCGTGTTGATTGGCATCATCGGCCTGACGGGTTGCTTCTTCGTGAACGGTCTTTCCTACCTCGCCATCGTGGCCGCCTACTTCGCCATGCGACTGCCCGCCGCGGCCCCGCGCGCGGAACGGCAACCGGTGTGGCATGAAACGGTTGAGGCTTTGCGATACGTCCGCAGTCACCGAGCGATCCGCGCCGTCATCTTGCTGGTCACCATTGTGAGCCTGTTCGGCTGGCCGTACAGCGTCCTAATGCCCGTGTTTGCCCGCGATGTGCTGCACGTCCAGGCCAGTGGCTACGGTTATCTTATGGCGGCGAACGGCGTGGGAGCGCTGTTCGGGGCGCTGACCCTCGCCTCCGTTGCCGACTCGGTGGCCCGACGAGTACTGTTCTATGGCGGACTTTTTGGCTTCTGCATCATGCTCGCCGTGTTCGCGCTCTCTCACGCCTATTGGCTCTCCGCCGTGGCCCTGGCAGGCTCGGGCTTCTTCATGATCATCTTCTTCGCCACGGCCAACACCGCCGTCCAGACCCACGTGCCCGACGAACTCCGCGGGCGCGTCATGGGCATCTATGCCCTCGCGTTCCTCGGCCTGACGCCCTTTGGCAGCCTCCTCGCCGGTGCCATCGCCAGAACCACCAGTGCTTCGTTCGCCGTCTCGCTCGGCGCGGTCATTTGCCTGATCGCCGGCCTCATCGTCATGCGCCTCACGCGGACACCACTTCCCGTCGCGCAACCGTCTCCTCTGCCATGACCGCCTGCCGGGTTGATCTTCCATTGCGGATTGTTAGTTCGCGCCTGAGTCCTCACCCAAGCGTTGCAGAATCCGAATCTGGTGGGTTATTATCGGTTCGTGCACTGTGACGAACCGAAGGAAGGCCGCTTCGACGGCGAGAACTCCAATTATGGTGTCGTCAATATCCTTGACGGGGTGTACACTGAATTGATCCAGGCAATGATCGAAATCAACACCCAGGCCGAAACCCTGCACGAGGGCAATCGATGAATGCTCAAGATTCCAACGCAACCATGGCGGTGTTCCTCGACCTCGAGAACATTGCGCTCGGAGCCATGGACGCCAATTACCCACAGTTCGATATCCAGAAGGTGCTCGAACGTCTCCTGCTCAAGGGGCACATCGTGGTCAAGAAGGCCTACTGTGACTTCGACCGTGGCAAGGCGTTCAAGCGTGACCTGCACGAGGCGGCGTTCGAATTGATCGAGATCCCGCACGTGCGTCAGTCCGGGAAAAACTCTGCCGACATTCGCATGGTCGTCGACGCGCTGGATCTCTGTTACACCAAGAGCCACGTCGACACCTTTGTGATCATCAGCGGCGACTCCGATTTCTCCCCCTTGGTCAGCAAGCTGCGCGAGAACGCCAAGATGGTCATTGGCGTCGGCGTCAAGAACTCGACCGCCGATTTGTTCATCAACAATTGCGATGAATTTATCTACTACGATGACCTCGTGCGCGCGGCGCCATCCAAGCCCCGACACCGCAGCGTGCCTCACGCCGTACCGGTGGCGGCGGCGAAGACCTCCGAGGGCGAGGCCAAAACCAAGGGACCCACGATGGCGGATGCGTTCGATCTGGTGCTGAAAACATTGGAGGCCATTTCCTCGGAACGTGGTCCGAATGATCCCACGTACGGATCCATGATCAAGCAGGCGATCAAGCGCCGCCATCCCGGGTTCAACGAACGCGCCCATGGGTTCCGCTCCTTCAACGATCTGCTGTTGGAAATGCAGAACCGCAGCCTCCTGAAAATCGAGCCCGACAAAAAGTCCGGCGGATACATCGTCCAGACCATGGAATAATCGTTGGTCTCGCATTGCGTTTGACCCGTGCGTATGTAGCGAAACATTCGCTGTTTTGGCCCGATAACGGCCCTGTCTCAGGCATAAATCCTGCCTCATTCTCATGGCAGGACAAGTCATATGTCGAATTGGAAAGCCATCACCGGACTATCCGATCAGGGTGTAAAAGCTCGCGAGGCAGCGTTTGAAGCACAGATGCTGGCAATGATCGCAACGGAGAAATCTCCGTCACCTGTCGCGGCTCCTGCGCCGACAGCCGCGTCCGCTCCGGCTCGCGATGCCGTCCAGATCCGCGTCACCGAAAACGGTCAGACCACGCTGTACGATTTGGCGACCGCGCCCGCGCCAGTACGAGAGCAAATAAGCAATGCGTGGGGGTTGTATCCAGGATCAAGCGTTCCCCCGGTAATCACAAGCGTCTCAGCGGCCAGCGCTGCCCCGCCAACGCCAACTCCGCGTCCCCGAACGCTGCGGTTTGCGATGACCCTGAATCTGCTCCTGCCGGGTGCCGGCCAATTCTACCTCGGCCAACGGATCTCCGGCTCTCTCTACGCGGGCGGGTTCTGCGCGTGTCTGGTGGCGATGCTCGTCGTGTTCGTGCGAGCGTATTCCCAGTATCTGCAACTCGCCACCAACGGCGATATTCTGGAGAGTGGTAATTTGGAAACCATGGCCCGCGCATTTCAGGTCGGACCACTCGTGGGGTTGTCCGTCATCGGCACCCTCATTTACATCGCGTCCGCGATTCATCTCGCCGTCGCCCGCGGCCACCAGCGTCCATCGCTGTAAGACCGGCGCGTGCCGCTCAGGATTTCACCGACTCCACGAATTGCAGAAAGGATTCCTTCTGGGCTCCCACCAGTGGCGCGTCAGCCCGTCATCTTGGAGGGCCGCGCTCCCGCGTGCCCGCTGTATTCTCCACAAACGACACGGTCGCTCAGGAGCGCAGACCCTCCAACCAGAGCCCTTCAAGTCAACTTCGACAAGGCACTAAAACCCTCTGCCCTTGGCAAGCTTCTTGTCGATGTCGGCGATCTTGGCCTGTTCTTTCAGCCAGAAGTCCGGGTTGGTGAGGGCCTGCGGTTCCTCAATGCTCTTGCCCTGTTCTTCGACCCAGGTGAAGTACTTCTGGTTGTGCCAACGGCTGCGGTTGTAGTTATCAGCTATAGTTTCTTCAGGAGTCCGGTCTGGCCGTTAAACTCCTTGATCAGCTTATCCCAACCGGGAATCTGCGAAAACATTTCATCCCAGAACTCCGGCTCCCACAGGGCATCCAACTCCTCCGCAGTCTTTCCCTGTTGTTCCACCCAGGTGAAATATTTCAGGTTGTGCAGTGCTTTCCGGTCCCAGTAAGAAAGCTCTTTCACCCAGTCGATCCCGACGCCCTGCAGATACCGCGCGAAATCGATTACCGCATCGGTTTCGGAGTATTTCCCGTGCTCCTGTTCCAACTCTTTCAGGCGGGACTGGTACATGCCGGCGGAATCCGTGAAGATCGTAAATATGACGTCGTCCTCGTTCATCTCGTAATACTTGGCGAGTTTGATCGAAGCGAGAAGATTGCAGATGCTGGAAATCCCGAGAATGGGAAGTTTCTCGAGGAGTTCTTCCTTCACCCCTTCCTTTTTCAGGAGTTTCTTGCCAGGGACCTCGTTGAACAGACGCAGGAGCCGCATCGTGTTTTCATCGTCAATCGCAATCACGTTGTCGGTATTGCGGATGTTGTGAATCCACGGAACGTGCTTGTCGCCGATACCTTCGATCCGGTGGCCGCCAAACCCGTTCAAGTAGAGAGTCGGACACTGCAGGGCCTCGGTCGCGCCGACTTTGATCCGCGGAAACGCCTTCTTCAAGTATTCTCCCGCGCCGATGGTACCGGCCGAACCGGTCGCCGAGACATAGGCGCTCAGCCGCGATTTCTTTCCCTTGATTTTGTTGAAGACCTCTTCAATCGCCGAACCGGTGACCTCATAATGCCAACAAGCATTGCCGAACTCGTCGAATTGGTTGAGTATGACAATCTTGTTGCCGCGCTCTCGTCGCAGTTCCCAACACTTGTCGTAGATTTCCTTCACGTTGCTCTCGCACCCGGGTGTGGCAATAACCTCGCTCGTGCCGATTTGCTCGAGCCACTCAAATCGCTCTTTGCTCATCCCTTTCGGCAAGATCGCGATCGCATCGCAGGCCAACAAGGCGCAGTCGAACGCGCCGCCCCGGCAGTAATTCCCCGTGGATGGCCAGACCGCCTTCTGGGTCGTCGGATCAAACCCGCCCGTTACCAGGCGCGGCGCCAAACACCCGAATGCCGCGCCGACCTTGTGAGCGCCCGTCGGGAACCATTTGCCCAGCAGCCCGATGATTTTTGTTTTCACTCCGCTAATTTCCGGCGGAATTTCAATGTAATTCACCCCATCAAACACGCCGTCGCCGCCGTTTTCCTTCGGGTTGTTCTTCCATGTTATTCGGAACAGGTTTGCGGGATCCACCTCCTGCAGGCCGACGTTTTTCAGTTTGTCTTTGATCTTCTGCGGGACTTTGGACGGATCTTTCTGCTCGGCAAAAGTGGGAATGATGATCCCTCTCTCCCGGCAGCGCTGAATGGTCTTGGCCAAAACTTTCTCGTTCACATTTTCCTTCATTGGTTCCTTTCTCTGAATTTCTTTCGAATTTTGTACGGACAACCTGATTATGAGACCGGTTCTTGCGGAAACCAGGTAACACTTCTTGGTTCGGAGATCGTGACGATCTCTACGTGATCTCGAACAGGTTCAGCGGATACAGCGGGTCTTTGCGCTTCATCTCGAGTGCCTGCTTGCGCACCTCGGGTTTGAGGCGCGAGGGGTCGCGCATCTCGGCAAACGTCGGTCCATAAACGAAGTCAGTTTTCATAGTTATTCTCACAGTGTCTCAATTTGAATCGAGAGAGTCAATGCCTCTGAGCACGCGTCCACACCCACGTGGTTTCGTATACCGTCCGCCGATGGCTTTTGAGAGGTATTTGCCACCAAAAATGGCCTCATACACCCCCGAACGAACCCAATTTGAGGAGAAACAAACCCATTGGAATTTCGCCCCGCTTGCCCGTTCCATCCTCCTATCGTTCAAGCAGATCGACATGAAATCCCTCGGCAAAATCGTTGGGTTTGTTTTGCCATTTTCCCCTTTTTCGTGGCCATCGGTCCTGCCTGCGCGCCCCACGGCGTAGGGACGCCCCCTGCCCCGACATCCGATGTCGGGGTGAACCGCCCGTCCGCTCACGTCGCTCTTCATGCCATTCGTGGTTTCCCAGTGATCGCGTCCCCTCTCCATCAAGAGGGAGAGGGTCAGGGTGAGGGTTCCTCGCGCCGTCGTGCCGAATCCGGCACGCCTCTTGTATCCACCGACGCTTGCCCGCCTCAGGCGTGGCTCTGTCGCCGTGTCCTTCGCGTCCTTCGACTCCCCTTCCTGTCTCTCTACACTTCATGCGCCAACTCTAACCCGGAAACAAAATGAATAATACCGACAACTACTTTGAGCCCTTGTCGGAATTATTGCGGCGATACCTGGCTTTACCGGATTCCGAGATCGGGGCGAGCCGTCCGCTCGCGATCCGGATTGTAGGGCCGGCGGCCCCGCCTGCCGTCGTTTCCGTACGCCTCCTGTAGCCACGGCGCTCTGTCGCCGTGCATTGGGTCGTTTGGAGGGCGAGCCTCCCGGCGAGCCGCATCCCGGCACCGGCCGCTAAGTCTCCTCGCCCCTTGGGGGAGAGGATTAAGGTGAGGGGTTTTCCCGCCCCTTGCCCATCAGCCATACACCATCGACCATTTTCCATACGCGCCAATCCTACCACAAATGCCCGACCCAATCCAGCAACAACTATCGCCCACGGATAGCCACCGCCGTCTCTGGGCGCCGCTGCTGATTTGTAGCCGCGAATCTTATTCGCGGTGTGTCCCTGCCGCAAAGCAACGGACAAAGGAATCCAAAGCGATCGCGTCACCGGCGAGCCGAATGAGTCGACGCTTCAGAATGCTTGCCCACGGTACCCACGATTGGCATACTGCCCAACGATGGCTTCCCAGAAAAACTTGACGACACCGGTTGAACACCTCACCCAATTGATCCACGAGATTCACGGCCAGAAGGTCATACTCGACCGTGACCTCGCTCGCCTGTATGGGGTAGAGACCAAGAACCTTAACAAGGCGGTTCGACGCAATCTGGACCGATTTCCCGCGGACTTCATGTTTCAGATCACATTCGAGGAAGCGCACGCGTGCTTGGGTTCAAGGTTCCAATTTGGAACCTTGAACCGCGGCAAGAACATCAAGTATCTCCCCGACGCCCTTACCGTACACGGCGCGATCCATACCGAGCCGTTTACTTGATCCCACGAGTTGCATCACTGATCGCACGTGACAATTGCTCGGCTTCTGCCACATATGCCCGCCAAGCTTTGCCTTTCCGCTTCAATAGACGCATTAACTCGGATAAGAATGTCTTCGCATCGCCATACATGCCCCCGGCGTAGAGCTGATTCGCCAACCAGCGACAAATCTCTATCTTGACGTTTTCAATTTCTCCTGTTTCGTCGCGGACTTCCCGTGAAAGTTCCCAAGATTGCCGTAACAGCGCTAGAGCCTCAGCGTTTGCTCCCATGTTCGCCTTACAGCTTCCCGCCAGCCACAATGCCTTCACATGACCTGCACCCGTTGACTGGAC
>PLTX01000025.1 GCA_003164675.1 Verrucomicrobiota bacterium
TATTTATGGGACACAACACTAGTACGGCATTAATCTTCCGGAAGGGCGAGCCAAAGTCCGAAGATCTTCTCCGTCTATGTTTTCTGCAAGAAGTGCGCTCCAAGCTCACCGTCCGCGATCTGGCATCGAGCCCACGAGGTCTGTTGATCCTCACCGACGATGCCCTGTATCTCGTGCCAGAGATCAAGGCTGAACCGATCCACCAGTAAGAAAGCGCCTCCCAGCAACCCCAAACAAACGTGACCAGCTAATTGCGCCGGCCGTCGTGGAATGCAGCTATTTCAGGCCCAGCCCCCACATCGCAGCCATTGGCTTCTGACTGTCTTCCCGTGCCGACGCCATGTTGTGACCTGACTCCTCTGTTCCCGCCTTCTGGCGAAGCCCGCGTTCGCTCCTGCGAGCGTCACGCGGTCTCCTGTTTTCCGCATCCGGCTGACGAAGCACGTGTGTTGAGACCGGTTCCTAGCGGACGGCTTGGACGAAGATGGCGATGCTGAGGATCCGACTGACGTACCACGTACCGACGGCGGCTGGGAATGAGGCCAAGCGTAAAAGCCGGGGGCGCTCCCTCGGCCGCATACGAAGAAGCGGCTGCGCGTGTGTCCGCGCAGGCGATTTTACGGCCACGTGATGGAACAATTGATGCACGAGTCATTTGTCACTCTTTTTTTTCTTGCCCAAACGGCATAATCAGGTAAGCTGATTCTCGTCGTTTAGTGCAGCGGGAAAGATTCGAGTTCTGGGTGGCGTTGCACAACAAAGCCAAGACGCTTATGACAGAAACGATACTGGTCATTGACGATGACCCGGCGATGCTTGATTTTCTCATGCAACGCTTGAGCCCCGAGGGGTTTACTGTCTCCACGGCTGCGTCCAGTCAGGACGGTATCAACCAAGCCGTCATCCTCCGGCCCGATTTGATCCTGCTCGATCTTCGCATGCCGATTCGGGACGGCGTGACCGTCTGCAAGCTGCTTCGTGCCAACCCAAAGACGCAGCACATCCCCATCATCGTGGTTACGGGAGTTCTCTCGCCTTCACAGCGTGAGGAATCGATGACCTCCGGCGCAGATGACTTTGTGTCCAAACCCGTCGATCTGCCCGACCTGCTCATTCGGATCCGGGCCCTGATCGAGTGCCGGACAATTGAGGATCCCGTTAAGCGCCGCGCGCATTATGCCGAGATCGCCCGCGAGGCTGCCAGCAAGTCTTCTCGTCTCCATCCGCCCGCCAGCAAAGAATGACACTATCCGGCTGAAGGGAGAGCACGCACCCGACATGCCGCAGGAATTGAAAACGGGGGCGTAAGCTCGACCGGCTGCCGACTTGGTTACGCTGCCAGAGCAATCAATTTCTCCTTCGCTTCTGCTCTGGCCCATGCCGCTGCCGTGAACTGCTTGATCTTCGTGATCTTCGCCGAGGGCAGGCCCGCGAACAAATCCTTCAGGTAATCGAATGGATTGGAGCCGGGCCGGTCACGGAAACTACGCCCGCGGTTTCACGCCGGCTTTCTTCATCGCGATCTTGAGCGCTTCGCCAAAACGGTCGAGCTGTTCCTTGGTGTGCAGCGAGGTGACGGCGGAACGAATCATATCCTTGCCGGGCGGCACACCCGGCGCAATCGACATGATCGTGAAAAAACCTTCGTCCCACAGCGCCTTCCACATCCAATAGCACTTTTCCTTGTCGCCCACGACAATCGGCAACGCCGGCGTCGGACTCTGCCAGTAGTCCAGCCCGAGATTATCCAGGATGCCGCACAGGTGGCGGTGGTTCGCCCAGAGCCGTTCGCGGTGCTGCGGTTCTTCCTGAATCACCCGTAGCGCGGCCAGCGCGCTGGCCGCCGCCGCCGGGCTGATTGCCGCGCTGAAAATGATTTGACGCGAACTGCTCCGCAGGTACTCGATCAGCGCCTTGCTTCCCGCCACAAACCCGCCCGTGCTCGCCAACGATTTCGAAAAACTTCCCGCGATCAGGTCCACGCGCTCCGTCACCCCCAACTGGTCGCACACGCCGCGCCCGTCGCGGCCGAGAACCCCAAACCCGTGCGCGTCGTCCACCACCAGCGTCGCGCGATGCTGTTCCGCCAACTCGCACAACCGCGGCAACGACGCAATATGCCCTTCCATCGAGTACACGCCGTCCACCGCAATCGCTTTCGCCTGTTTCGGATCGAGGTGTTCGAGTGTTTTCGCCAGCGAGTCCATGTCTTCATGCGCGAACCGCTCGATCTTCGCGCCGCTCAACAGCGCGCCGTCCCAAAGCGACGAATGAATGCTCGGGTCCACGAGCAGCACATCGCCGCGTTGGATCAGCGAACTCAGGCTGCACACGCACGCCAGATAACCCGCCGAGGTGACATGGCACGCTTCCTTGCCGAGAAATGCCGCCAGCGCCTCCTCCAACTCAACGTGATAGGCGCGGCTGCCGTTGGCCAGTCGCGAACCGCAAGCGCTCGCGCCCCATTGATCCAGAGCCCGTTTGGCTGCCGCTACGACCTTCGGATGACGACTCAGCCCGAGGTACTCATTCGTCGACATCATCACCATCGGACGGCCCTCGACCACGATGTTGACGCCATCAGCCAGATCGACAACGCGGTAGTACGGCGCATACTTCAGCCGCAACCGCGTATTCACATCGGACTCGCACCGTTCGACAATGGGTTTGGATTTCCGAGAAAACACGCCGGATGAACTCCTATAATTTCGCGCAAGGCTAGAGGAACGCCGCCCCTCAGTCAAGCCGTCCGCAGAAGCCGTGTCCGCAGAAGCCGCAGTGAACGATCAGTGAAAGTACAGCTTGTCGATGATCAGGTCACAGAGGGCAAGTCCCAATACCCAGACAGAAACCCAGAACAACAACCACAGGAATCGTGTCAGTGAGCGATTATGCGTCAGAAGCGAGTGGTGGATGTTCGGCGTATTCATCCCGCACCTCTGACCAAATATAGTCCCACTCTGGCTGAAATTAACTTGCTCTGTCGGCCATCCGCGAAACGCTCGGAACCACATCGCCGGAAAGCAAGCCTCGCGCTGCTCTGATAACCACTGGAGATACGGTGCCGGGCCAGACCGAACAATTGGCCGATCATTCGCCCTTCCCGCGTCAACGGAGCGAAGCGCGCAATCGCGCAGGCGGATGATCGTCGAACAACCGCTCGATACATACTGGCATAACATTGTGAGGATAAATGTTGGCGGCGCCTGCGTGTGGCGTGGTTAGTGCTCCAATCCTCCGGCATGCGTTTTCGCGCACACAAATGCCAAGACCGCAGGAATCACCGTAATGGGAAAGGAGTAAGTATGAATACCTACGGGTTTTCCCTATCTATCCGATTGATGGTTGGAGCAGTGGCGCTATCCCTGGGGGTTTATGAGGGGCGAGCCCAAACAGGACCGAATCCGGACGTTGATTATACGAAGCCGAATTACGCCAACAGTCCGATCCTCAGGAAGTTTGTGGATTCCCTCCCGGGCCTGGGATATGCGAACCGCAACAATTTGGGACAGTACATTCCCGTCGCTGTTCCAGACACGACGAACTACCCGGGTTCGGACTATTACGAGATCGGCCTGCAACAGTACACCGAGCAGATGCATTCCGATTTGCCTACGAACGGAATTAAGCTGCGGGGGTACGTGCAACTGAACACGACGGACCCGACCGTGGGTGTCCCGCAATACCTAGGACCACTGTTCGTGGCCGAGCGCGACCGGCCGGTGCGCATCAAGTTTACCAACCAGCTTCCCACAGGCACCAATGGCGATCTGTTTCTGCCGGTAGACACGACGGTGATGGGAGCCGGGATGGTTCAGAGCCCCAGCGACAGCAGTCCGATGGAGAACTATACGCAGAACCGTGCCAATCTCCATCTCCATGGGGGATTCACTCCGTGGATCAGCGATGGAACACCACACCAATGGATCACCCCTGCAGGAGAAACCACCTCCTATCCCAGAGGTGTGAGCCAGCAAAACGTTCCCGACATGCCGGATCCCGGGCCGGGGTCGGCGACGTACTATTATCCCAACCAACAGAGCGGCCGGCTGATGTTCTACCACGATCATTCGTATGGAATCACCCGGCTCAACATCTACGCCGGCGAAGCGGGACCTTATTTGTTGACCGACCCTGTGGAGGATGCGTTGATCGATGGTGGGATTCTCCCCAATCAGGGAGGAGTGTACCGCTACGGAATGCCGTTGATCATCCAGGACAAGACGTTCGTGTCCAGCACCACGGCGACGAATGATCCACTTTGGGATTTCACCAAGTGGGGCGGGATTGGCAACCTATGGTTCCCGCACGTGTACGTGCCGAACCAGGATCCGAATGCCCCAGATGGGGCGAATCCCTTTGGCCGCTGGGATTACGGTCCCTGGTTCTGGCCTCCACAACTACCGGGCACAACGCCAGGAGACTTGCTCCACTCAATGCCGCCAACCCTATCCATCGTGCCGGAAGCGTACATGGACACGCCGGTGGTCAACGGCACCGCTTACCCGTACCTGACCGTGGAACCGAAAGCCTACCGGTTCCGGATCCTGAATATCTGCAATGACCGCATGGTCAATCTGCAGTTGTATTATGCCGACCGCTCCGGTACGGAAGTCAAAATGGTTCCCGCAGTCCCGCATCCAGCGAACGATCCGAAATGGCCCGACACATGGCCGACCGACGGAAGAGACGGCGGGGTGCCTGACCCAACTACGGCGGGCCCGGTGTTCATCCAAATCGGCACCGAGGGAGGGTTACTGCCGTCGCCGGTGGTGATCTCCAATACACCGATCGGTTACAACTACAATCGTCGCGACGTCGTCGTCTTGAACGTGTCGACACACGGTCTCTTTTTAGGGCCGGCGGAACGGGCGGACATTATCATCGACTTCTCCCGAGTGAAGCCGGGTTCGAAACTGATTCTCTACAACGACGCGCCTGCGCCTGTGCCGGGGTTCGACACGCGCAACGATTATTACACGGGCGATCCGGACCAAACCAGTTACGGGGGAGCGCCAACGACACAGGTCGGCCACGGTCCCAATACCCGAACGATCCTGCAATTTCGGGTGGTCAAGACCAAGACCAAGACCAGCGCCGCCCGCTTCAATTCGGCGGCATTGGCGGATGCGTTGCCGGCGGCTTTTGCCGCCTCACAGCCAGCGCCGTACGTACCGGAAGTGGCCTATGGGGCTGCCAGCAACACCTACTCGACGATCTACGACAACTCGCTGACGTTTACGCCGATCGGCTCCAGCAACTCGGTAACGATCGCGTATCAGCCGAAAACGATTCAGGAGTTGTTTGATCCCTACGGACGGATGAACGCCACGCTGGGGGTTGAGATCCCGCACACCACGCTCTCGACACAGACGACAATTCCGTATGGTTATATCGATCCGCCCAGCGAGATGATCTCGGCCGGTCAGACCCAGCTCTGGAAGATCACTCATAATGGCGTTGATACCCACGCCATCCATTTTCACCTGGTCAACGTGCAGTTGATCAACCGCGTCGGCTGGGATGGCATGGTGAAACCGCCCGAGCCGAACGAATTGGGCTGGAAGGAAACCGTCCGGATGAACCCGCTGGAAGATGTTATTGTCGCACTGCAGCCGGCGGCTCCCAAACTGCCGTTCTCAATTCCCGACAGCATCCGGCCTCTGGACGTGACTGCGCCGCTCGGTTCCACTGCCGGATTTACGGACATCGACACCAATGGAAATCCCGTTACGGTTGCCAACGAGACGATCAACTATGGCTGGGAATACGTCTGGCACTGTCACCTGCTGGGCCATGAAGAGAACGACATGATGCGCCCGGTCATCATGACCGGCGCCACCAACTACGTTGCCCTGGTGGCCGCACCCTATGACCTGAGCGCCACCGCCGCCGCAACCAATCGTGTCAACCTTGCCTGGACAGATGCTTCGGACAACGAGACTGGATTTCGAATCGAGCGGCTCACGGGAATCGGCACATTTACCACGGTCGGAACTGTGGGATCAAATGTGACCACGTACAGTGACACCACGGTTGCGCCTGGGGTCACGTATGACTACCGGGTGTTCGCCTATAACGGGTCAGACGATTCGCTTCCGTCCGAAACCGCAACGGCCACAACGGCTGCACCGGCCACGCCCTTGCGGCTGGTGGCCACGGCGCTTAGCTCGACCTCGGTGAGCTTGACGTGGACGGACAACTCTGGCGGCGAGACGAGCTTCAGCATCCAGCGGGCGACGAATGCCGCCTTCACGAAGGGGCTGCAGACTTACACGGTCGGAGTAAACGAGACGACGTACGTGGACAACACCGTCCTCGCGAAGACGAAGTACTCTTATAGGGTGCGGGCCGTCAACGGCATCGGCAACTCCAGGTACTCCAATACCGCGGGCGTCGCCACACCCCGGTGACGTGGCGCTTCCGGATTCGACTCGGAGCGTCAGCGCCGTCGGTCGGCGGAGTCGTCCCGCACCTCTGATACGATATAATGCTGCTCTGGTTGGAATCAGCTTGCACAGCGATGCATTTGCAGCGGGCTAAGGTAGGAGGCGGATGCGGCCCGGGAGAGAGTTTGTGGCGCCGTTGGTATCGAGATAATTGGTGGTAGTGAGGTCGCCGCCCCTCAGTCAAGCCGTCCGGGGTCGTTGGGCGGGGAGCCGAGTCTGCGAGACGCCGCGACTGCTGTTTTTGCGGCATCCCCCGTCCGACAAGGGTATCCCGCCGTTCCCGCCGTTGCTTTTCCAGGCCACGCGCCATCTTGCGGCCATCCGGTGGTCTGCTATGCTCTCCGAATGAAAACTTCCATCGCACTCAAGACCGTCTTGCTCTTGATTTGCTCGAATACATTCATGACGTTTGCCTGGTACGCCCACCTGCGGAACTGGCATGACAAGAAATGGTATATCGCCGCGCTGTTAAGTTGGGGAATCGCTTTCTTTGAGTACATGTTCCAGGTGCCGGCGAATCGCATCGGCTACACGGCGCTGAGCCTGCCACAGCTAAAAATCATACAGGAGGTCATCACGCTGGCGGTATTTGCGCCGTTTGCCGTCTTCTACATGCGTCAGCCCATCAAGCTCGATTTTGTTTGGGCGGGGCTGTGCATGGTCGGCGCGGTTTATTTCGTATTTCGTGCGTGACCATTCATCCAATCGACATGCCCGGGACCATTGAGGCGGGGCGTCACGAAAGTCGTTGGCAAAGCGGCGGTTTGTCATTAAAACTTCAGCCGCCTTGTTGCTGCGAAAAATAATCCTCTATGGGTTGATGGCGCTGGGGTGCGCGCGATGGGTGCGGGCGGATAGCGCCGTCGCCTCCAACACGCCGCCGCAATTGCCGCATTACACTCTGCAGGACTGCATCAATCGCGCATTGGAGCAGAACCCCGATATCTTGGTGTCGAAGAAACACCTCGAAGAAGCCGCCGGCTCCATCATCGAGGCCCGCGCCGGATTCCTCCCCAGCCTCACCAGTTCTGCCGGTTACGAGAAACTGGAGACGGACTACGCCACGCTGGGAGGTTCGGCCAGCAATCGAACGTACGTCTGGAGCGTCAACATCCGTTTGACCGAAACCGTCTACGCGGGCGGCGCGGTCCGCGCGCGCATGGATATCGCGCGGCTCCAGAGACAATCACGCACCCAGGATTTCGAAGCCCAGGTCGACCAGGTAATTATGGACGTGCGCGTCGCCTTTTACGACATCCTGCGTAACAAAGCCGACGTCACCGTCCACGAACAGGCGGTGAACTTTCTTGCCGAACAGGTCAAGAACGAGCAGGCCAAGCTCGATGTGGGCACGGGTCAGAAGCTCAACGTCCTCCGTGCCGAGGTCAACCTCGCCTTGGAACAATCCGGCCTTGTGGATTCGCGCAACGGCCTGCGCAATTCCCACCTCCGTCTCAGTGAATTATTGTCGATCCCCTACTCCACCGACCAGGATCAGGTCCCTTTCGATGTCGACGGCTCGTTGGCGTACGAGAAGATGAAGCTGGACCTCAACAGCTGCCTTTCGCGGGCCCTCATCCAGCGTCCGGAATTAACCGCTCACGAGAACGAGATCAAGGTCCAAAAGAAACAGCTCATCGTCGATCGCAGTGAAGTGCTGCCGCACGTCAACCTGTACACGGGCTACGACGTCGACAGCCAAACGGACCTCACAAAGCCTCAGGACCACTACGAGGGCTACGTGGCGGGGGTCGAGGCGAACTGGCATATTTTCGATGGCTTGGCGACTAAAGGCCGCATGCGCGAAACACGCGCGCACATTGAGGCCGCAGAGATCTCATTTGACGCTGCCCAACGGAACATCCAAACCGAGGTGCTCCGCGCGTACCGGGACCTGCAACGGGCTGAGGAGAACATCGAGACCCAAACCGCCAACGTCCAACTCGCCACCGAGTCGCTGAGCCTGGCCACCGCCAACTTTGGACTTGGATTGACGAGCCAGTTGGAGTTGTTACAGGCGCGTCTCGACCTGACGCGCGCGCAGACGGCGGAATTGTCGGCGCGGTTCGACTACAACGCCGCGCTGGCCCGATTGCAACGCGCGATGGGCAGCCCGTTCCAAATCACCGAAACCCGGTCATCACCAACGGGTGTCAAATGAGATTGTGGCGCTACATCATCGGCGGTTGGCTGCTGGCGCTGGGCGTGGCGCCGCCGGTCGTCGCCCAACTCGACCAACATGCGCAAACGTATGACCTGGCCTTGGATGATTGCCTCGCGTGGACATTCCGACGCTACCCCGAGATCCAAAGGCTGAGGATGGAAATCGAACGCGCCGCGGGCACGAAGATCATCTACCGTTCGCGGGCGCTGCCGCAACTATCAGCTCAACTGGACGCCGGCCTGCGAGGAGGCTCGCTCTACTCTCCACAAGGCCCGTACAGCATAATCACCGCGAAACTCTCGCAACCCCTCATCGACGTGGGTATCCCCCCCGCCCTGCGACGCGGCCGGTTGGAAATTGTCGTCGAACAGCAAGCCCTCAACCGCGAAGTGACGGATCGTTTGCACGAAGCCCGCACCACGTTTCTGCGGGCCTTGTACCTCCGCGACCTCATCGCGCTGCACGAAGACATTCACCAGCGGCTCCAGGCGAACGTGGAAAGCGAACATCAGCGACTCAGTATCGGCACAGGTAGCGAGGCCGCGTTGAAATCGGCCAGGATCCAGGAATTGAACCTCCAACTCGAACTCTCGAACTTGCGCGGCGACTATTTCACGGTGGTGACCAGGATCACCGAGCTGTGCGGACTCAACCTGAGCGAGGACACGAAGGGCTCGAGGCAGTTGTGGCTGCCGAAACCGGTCGGCGAGCTGCAGTACGTGCCCGTGACGGTGGACTTGCCGCAGGAATCGGTCTACGCGCTGGAGCACCGCGCCGACCTGAAGTTACTGCGGACGCTGGTGGACGCGATGGCGGCGGACCGGCAGACGGCGCAAGCGGGCTACTTTCCAGTGGTGGCTCTCACGGGTTCGGGGCTATTCATCCCGGAGAATTATCTCCTCACCAAACAAACCCAGATCGTCCCCGGGCAGCAAACTCAGTCGACCGAAGGGCGCGTCGGTGTGGCGATGAGCTGGCAGGTGGTTGACAACGGCCAGGTGACCGGCGCGAGCCACCGGCTCGAAGCTACGCGGCAGGCCTACGAGATCGATCTGCACAAGCTGGAGCAAAGCATCCCCCGCGAGTTGGCTGCCGTCGAAGGCTTGCTGCAGAATGCCGATGCGCGCCGCGAGGCGCTTGTCAAATCGGCAACCGGGGCCGAGGAGAACGTGAAGCTGATCGAGGCGCAGATCGCGCTCGGCCAGGCCACACAACTGGATTTTCTGAAGGCCCAGACCGACTGGCTCTCGGTGCGCGTCGGCATCGCGGACGCGACGTACTCCCACGAAGTCGCGAGGGCGGAGTTGGACCGTGCCACGGGTCGGTATTTGCAATACCACTACGAAATCGTCCGATGACGGCGCTTGTCATGGGTGCCGGCCGCGATTAGTATCTCCCGCGTTGTTCCCAAAAATGAAACGAATAGTAATCCTGGCCGCGCTGATTGTTTCGGGGACCGCGGCGATCTTGTACAGCATGTGGGCGTCACGGCCCGTGGCGGAGGTGTACGTCGCACAACGAGGCACGGCGGTCTCAGCGGTGTACGGAACCGTGAAGGTCCTGGCGGCGATGACCATCAATCTCCACGCGCGCAGCAGCGGCACGATCCATTTTTCCGATCGGGTCGCCTCGAACGCCATGGTCGGCCTGGTGGTGACCCAGGGGGAGTTGCTGGCCACGATCGTCAACGAAGACCTCGACCGTGAGATCGCCAAGGCCGAGGCGGAGTTGACGGCCGCCGAGGAACGTCAACGGCTTGGCCCGCCGAGCCTGCCGGATTTGAACACCCAGCAAGCGCAACTCTTGCGGCTGGAGAAACTGGCCGAAATGCAAAGCGTCCCTGCCAGCGATCTGGACCGGGCCCGCAGCACCGTTCAGACGCTGAGCGAGCGCGTGCGCAACGAGCACGTGGAAGTGGACCGGGTGGTAACGATCAACCGCGAACAAGCCGGCGTGCTGGAGGACCGCAAGTCGCGGTGCTTCCTTACATCGCCGCTGACCGGGTATCTCGACACGATCACCTACGGCAACGGTGAGTTCATCAATGAAGGCAGCACGCCGTTCACCGTCGCCGCCAAGTCGATGTACCTCAGCGGCGAAATCAACGAAGAGGACGTGGGCCAGATTACGCCGAAGATGAAGGCGGTGGTGCGGCTGTATTCCTATGCCAATTCGAATTTCACCGCCACCGTCTCCCAGATTCTGCCGACGGCAAACAATCAGCGTTACACCATCACGCTCACCCTGGACAAGGCGCCACCCAACCTGATGTCGGGAATGACGGGTGAAATGAACGTCATCGCCGGCCAACGCGAGAACGCGCTCGTCATCCCGTCGCGCGCGGTGCTGGGCGACCGGGTCTTCGTTGTCAAGGACGACGTGGTCAAGCCCCGCGCTGTGAAGGTCGGATTCCACAATCTGGAGCACACGGAAATCATCGACGGCCTGAAGGAGGGCGAACAGGTCGTCGTCGCCGATCAGGATTTGTTCAAGCCGGGCCAACGCGTCCGCGCGGTCACCGTCAATATGTGAGGGAACGTTTCGCCATGCCTTCGCCGCTGTACATCGCCCTCCGGTTCATTGGACATCGCAAGAAAGCGATCATCCTGAGTTTGGGCGGTATTATCCTCGGGGTGGCGTTCTTCATTTGCACCCAGGCACAAACCCAGGGTTTCGAGCGGTTCTACATCCAAACCGTGCTGGGCACGTCGGGCGCCATTGTGGTGCAGGACCGGTTTCAGAACCGCTATTCGGGGGTCATGCAGGAACAGGGCAACGCGCTCGTGAGCGTCAAGAACGAGCGGCCCCGCAAATACTACGAAGGCATCACGGACGCGGGGCTGGTCATGCGGGTGATTCATGAGTTCTCCAACGTCATCGCCTGTGCGCCCGTGTTGGATGACAGCGCCACGATGCAGACGGATTTCCGCCGCGAGGTGTTTCGCCTGCAGGGCATTGACCTGGATGCCCAACTTCAGGCGACCGACCTGCGTGGTTACATGGTGTCGGGCGACCTGGCGGACTTCCGCCAGAAATCCTCAGGACTGTTGGTCGGAGCGCTGCTGGCGCAGAAGCTCAACCTGGAAGTGGGCAACACCGTTTCGATCATGGGGCCGGGCGGCGATCCGCGCAGCTTCGAGGTCAGCGGCATCTTCCGCACCGGAGACAACATGATCGACGAGAAGCGCGCCTATGTCCATCTGCGCGTTGCCCAAAGCCTGTTCAACAAACCGTCGGAAGTATCGTTCATCATCGTCAAACTCCGCGACCCCGATCGGGCGCCGCAACTGGCCGATCGTCTCGAGAACTTGTTGGAGCACCGTTCCCGCAGTTGGCAGGAGCGGGAACGCGGCAACCTGCAGATCTTCAAGGCGATCCGTTATTCGGCCGCGATTACGGTCTCGACGATTATCGTGCTGGCCGGATTCGGCATTTTCAACATCCTCACGCTGATGGTGCTGGAGAAAGTGCGCGAAATCGCCATCCTGCGCTCGATGGGCTACCGGCGGGGCGACATCAGCGCGATCTTCCTGTGGCAAGGGTTGCTGGTTGCGGTCATCGGCTCGACCGTCGGCTGCGCCCTGGGGGCCCTGATGACGTGGGGCGTGTCACGCATCCCCGTTCGGGTGCGCGGCTTCTTCGCGACCGATCATTTCCTCGTGTACTGGAGTTGGCACCATTATCTGGCCGCCATCGGCATCGCGTTTGTCGGCGTTTTCGTGGCGAGCTACTTTCCGGCGCGTCGTGCCGCGAAGCTGGCGCCCGTCACAATCCTGCGCGGCTCCGGCCAATGAGAGGAATGATATGACCAACAGCGGCACGACCGTGGCCGACACGCGCGCGCACACGGCGCAGGCCGCGCCGTTGTCCTGTCGCGGATTGCATCGCTACCTCGGCGAGTTCGAATCGCGCGTCCACGTGCTGCGCGGCATCTCGCTCGATGTCGCCGTCGGGTCGGTTCATTCCATTGTTGGACCGTCCGGCTGCGGCAAGAGCACGTTGCTCTACGTGCTGGGGCTGCTGGACGCGCCGGACGATGGCCAGATTACCATCGGTGGTGAGGACGTATCCGGTTTGACGGACAACGAGCTGTCGCAGAAGCGCAACGAGTTGATCGGGTTCGTCTTCCAATTTCACTTCCTGATGCACGAGTTCACGGTGCTGGAGAACGTGATGATCCCGATGCGGCGGCTGGGGCGGCTCACCCCGCGGGACATGCGGGAGCGGGCGGCGTCGCTGCTCGACGCCGTGGGACTGGGGGACAAACTGGAGCGCTTGGCCGACCACCTTTCCGGCGGGGAGCAGCAGCGCGTGGCCATTGCCCGTTCGCTGGCGAACGACCCGAAAATCCTGCTCGCGGACGAGCCGACGGGTAATCTCGACACGGAAAACTCCGAGCGCGTGTTCCGGTTGATCACCGAACTGGTGAAGCGCGAGCAGAAGGCGCTCTTGCTGGCGACACACAACCCGCTGATCGCGCGCGCCAGCGACTTCATTCACGAGATGAAGGACGGCGTGATCGTGCGCAGCGGCCCGCCGGCTTAGATCACATCCGCAAACGCACTCTTGGTCCGCATGAAAAACGCGTAGCCGACCACCATGATGATGATGCAAACGGCGGACATGCAGAGGTACTGGCTCCAGTTCAGCGGCATTCCCCACATGAACGCGTTGCGCATGTTATCCACCATCACGGCCAGCGGGTTGTAGATCACTGCCGGCAGCATGGCTGGAGGCACTTTGCTGATCGGATAAAAGATCGCGCTCACATACATCAAAATCGTAATCAAAACGGGAACAAACGAATTGATGTCGCGAATAAACACACCGAGGCTGGCAAAGAACCACATCACCCCCAGTCCCAAAAACACTAGCGGTATAAATATGACCGGCAGGAACAGAGCCGTTAGGTGTAACGAGCCGTGCACGAAGAAATACGCCAGACACAAAGGAATGGAACTGATGACCATATGCACCAGTGCCGCCCCCACTGCCGACACAGGCAGAATCTCCAGCGGAAACACCACCTTGGTCACGTAGTTGGGATTCGACAGGATCAGCGTTGGCCCGCGGGAGATGCATTCAGCAATGAAATCGAGCACGATAAGCCCGCAAAACAACGCCAGCGCATAATCGACCCGGCTCTCGTTGGCATCATGCCCAAAACGTGACTGGAAGATGTACCCAAATACCACGAAAAACACCGCCAACGAGCAAAGCGGCCGCAGCAGCGACCAGAATACCCCCAAGTATGAACCGCGATACCGCTGCAACACATCTCGCAAGGTAAATTGCCGAATCAATTCCGCATGCCGCCGCAGATGCAGCACCAACTCCCACGGAAGCAGGAGTCGAATCAGGGGCAATTTTTTGCTCGATGATTGTTCCGCAAATAGCATAATCGTTCCGTTTGCCAGAGGCTCCGCGACCAATTACTAATGACGAGTGTTACACGTGGGGCCATGACAAAACAAGCTGTGAATACGAACGATAACGTTGTCATCCAGGTGCAGAACGCCACCAAGGCTTATACCATCTGGTCGTCACCGGCGGCTCGCCTCCACGGCCCGCTGCTGGGACAAGTGGGGCAAATGCCGTTCCTGCCGCCGTCGGCGCGAAATCTTTGCAACCGGCTCTCCCACGAGTCATTCCGAAGTTTTCACGCACTGCGCAACATCTCCTTTTCGGTGCGCCAGGGAGAGAGCGTCGGCATCATCGGCCGCAACGGTTCCGGCAAGAGCACCTTGCTGCAAATCCTGGCAGGCACGCTGGCGCCGACCGGAGGCTTGGTGTCGGTCAACGGCAAGGTCGCGGCCCTGCTGGAACTCGGCTCGGGGTTCAACATGGAATTTACCGGGCGCGAGAACGTGGAAATGTACAGCACCGTGCTCGGGCTCTCGCGCGAGGAGATTCGGGACAAGTTTGCCGAGATCGAGGCGTTCGCTGACATTGGCGACTTCATCGAGCAGCCCCTCAAGACATACTCCAGCGGCATGGTATTGCGGCTGGCGTTCGCCGTCCAGGCGGTTGTCAATCCGGACATCTTGATCGTGGACGAGGCATTCTCGGTCGGCGATGAAGCCTTTCAACGAAAATGCTACGCGCGTATCCACGCCCTGCAAGAGCGTGGGGGCACGTTCCTGTTTGTCTCTCACAGTGCCGGCGCCGTGATTGAACTTTGTCAGCGGGCCATCTTGCTGGAAGCCGGTGAACTGCTCATCGACGGGCCACCGAAGCTGGTGGTGGCCAAGTACCATAAGCTGTTGTTTGCGCCGGCGGAATCCCGAGCTGCCATTTGCCAGGAGATCCGCGATCTCAATCACAAGGGCGCAACCCACATGCAGGACCTGCTGTCCGTTGCTCCCGCCGCCGCCGCACCGGCCAAATCCAAAGCCGTCGAGGAAGATTTCCATGACCCCGGCCTGGTCCCCAAGAGCACCGTGGCCTACCCGAGCCGCGGGGCACTCATTGAGAACCCGCAGATTTGCAGGTCCGACGGTCGTGTCGTGAACGTGCTCACCCGGGGCGAGGAATACATCTATCGGTATGTTGTGAAGTTCACCGAACCCCAGCGTGCCGTGCGCTTTGGCATGCTCATCAAAACCGTCAGCGGCTACGAACTCGGCGGGGCCACTTCTCACACGCGCGCCAGCAGCTTGGAATCCGTCGCGGCTGGCAGCACGGTCACAGTCGAGTTTCCTTTCCGCTGTTCGCTGGCCCCGGGTGTATACTTTTTAAATGCGGGCGTTTTGGGATCGATCGAATCGGAGGAAGTCTTTCTGCATCGACTGATCGACGTGGCCATGTTTCGCGTGCAACCCGAAGACGGATTGCTCGCCACCGCCGTCGTTGATTTTGGAATCGACCCGCGCATCTCGTTTCGGAGGCAGGGCCCGAGCCTGTTGGAAACCCAAAACTCTCAGATAGCATACCAGTGAGGCGCGTCCTCCAAAGGCAATTACCTATCAGTGCGGCGTTTCTTGCCACGCTGGCGTACTTCCACGCGGTTGGACTCCATCCGCAGTACATGAGAGCCGAGTCGGGGCGGTTTCTCGCGACGGCGGCAAGGGGAGCGGGCGCCATGGGCGGCCTGCTCGCCGGCTTCTTTACCCACTCCTACAACGGACACTACACGCCTATCGCCTTTGGGCTCGAACTTCTCCAGTCAGCGATCTTCGGTCCACATGAATGGATCTGGCTCACCCGGCAGGCCTTGGTGTTCGCGGTGCTTGGGGTTGCGCTTTTCCGACTGATGCGCGCCACGCTGCCCGTCCCGATCGCCTTTGCAGCGACCGTCGTCTTCATGGCGCAGCCGTTGATGCTCGAAATCGCCAGTTGGCCGTTCATGGTCATGCAGCTCGGCTATCTGATCTTTTTCGCGGTGACGGCATCCCTCTTGATCGAGTTCGCGCGCCAGCCGAAGGCGACGACATTGTGGTGGACCGTCAGCTGCGGATACGCAACGATGCAGGTGTGCGGAACCGGGCTCGCCACCGCGTTCAGTCTCGAGGGTTGCCTTATCGGTCTGTATCTGGCAGCTCGCTCAAGGGGTGCGCTCACGATACTCAGACGGCATCTTGTATGGGCGATCGGGGTTCTCGCCGTGCTCACGCTGATTCACGGTGCACTCATGGCCCATCTTCCACCCAACACCCCCGCAACGGTCAGGGTCGCTCCCCTCGTGGACTTTGAGCGATTCGGGGGACTACTGGTCGACACATTATGGGCAGCGCTTCGGGCGATGTGGGGAGCGGATGCCTTTCCCTGGCCCCGTGTTGAAGCGGTTACCGCCGACGCGGCCTATGGTTTCGGCGTCGTCGCGATCCTCGTCGCGGTCGGCTTTCACTTGGCGAATCGATATCGACACGATGGGACACCGGATCGGCTGGCCCAGATCCTCGTCTACAGCTTTTCCGCCGGGACGCTGCTGTTCGTCGTTGCCCTCATGGTCATGAGAGGCGGGTCCGATGACGAACTGCTGGGGTTCCTCATCGGGTCGCGCTATCTTATTCTCATCTCGGCGCCGACACTTGTCGTATTCGCGAGCCTTGTCATGGTGGTGAAGTGGCCAGCGGGGCTGGCGCGCGCCATCTCTGCAGCGGTCATCGTGACTTCCCTCTCGGCGACCTTTGTCTTCGCCTACTCCGTGAAGCCAAAGGTGTGGCCGAGGCAGAGCATTTCCGACGATCGCGTAATCGCCGCCTCTACTGCGTACATCGAGACCGCGGTCGCCACGCACTCCCCAGTTGAGGACGTCGACATGAGTCCGGTCGGCGACGGATTCCCGTTCGACCTCAAGTGGTACGCGCCGATTATCCGAAAGCAGATTGGGCTGGCTCCGAGCGTAGACCTGACCTGGGGCACTTCGACTAATCCAACGATGACGCGCGCTCGTAACGCTGTTCTGGATGCGCTCCGCTGACGGTCGACGAGGCTAGCTGTTTTCAGTTTTCACGGAGACAGCGAGGCAGCCGACGCCTATCTCAAATGGCTGTACATCGTTGCTCGACACTTGGTGGATTGCCACTAATACTTGAACGAACTCGACTCGGGTCGGGCCAGCCATTCCGCCAGCGTCTGCGCCTTTTCGTCCTTCGCCGACAGGATCGGTTTTGTCACCGGCCAGGGGATGGCCAATGCTGGATCATTCCACCGGATCCCGGACTCCGTCTTGCTGTTGTAAACGCCCGTGCACAGGTACTGGATTTCCGCGTAGTCGGACAAGACACAGAATCCGCGCGCGAATCCGGCCGGCGCAAACACCATCTTCTTGTTCTCGGCGGAAGCGATGATGCTGAAATGCTTGCCCAACGTGGGCGAACCCTTGCGGATATCCACAGCCACCAGAAAAGCTTCCCCGAGAGTCACGCGCATCAGTTTGGCCATGGGCTGATCCCACTGGAAGTGCAGCCCGCGGAGCACATTCCTGACGGACCGGGAGTGATTCCATTGACGGAAGGTTTCGGGCAACCCGAGTTCTTTGAACTGGTCGGCACGGTACACCTCGGTAAAGAATCCCCGGGCGTCCTCAAATACCGCCGGGGTGAGAACCACGGCATCGCGGATTGGTGTCTTATCTACCTTGACTGGCATAATTTGTAATTGTCTCCCATGTTTCTGCTAACCTCCGACGAACGCCAGCAGATCACATCCCCCAACCGCAGGCTTATCAAGTCCACAACCGTCCCATTAGAGACTTGCATGTGCGCAGTTAACCGGCTGCGTCAGTTCGGCGATTCGTTTCTCGACGGCGCGTCCAAACCGTTCAAAGCTCAGGTCCCGCTGGTACCTCACTCGGGCATTTCGCCCCAGCTTCTCGACGAGGGCGCGGTCTTTCCAGAGCCGCGCCAACTCCCGGGCCATCGCGTCGGGGTCCTCCACAGGCACGATCAGCCCGCTGACTTCGTGCTCCATGATCTCCGGAACGTGCCCGACGGCGGCGGAAATAATCGCCTTGCCGTAGGCCATGCCCTCTACCACGAACGTCGGCCCGGTTTCATCACGCGATGGGCAGACGACAATGTCGGCTGCCTCGATGTAGGCAAGCGACTCCTCATGAGACTTGACGCCCAGAAAGCGAACCTGGTTCCATCCCTGCGCCGCCCGCTGCAGTTCGGCAAAGAACTTATGGTCCAATACCCGCCCCAAAAGGTAAAACTCGCAACCTTCGGCAATCTCCGACGGCAGGGCCGCGATGGATTTGAGCAGCAAATCCTGTCCTTTTCGTGGTTCGATACTGCCGAGATGGACCACCATCAGCTTGCTTCTGTCTCTCTCGATCTTGGGACGATGCGCCTCGGGCTCGGGAGGCCCTCCACAGTAGATCGTGAAGTGCACGTTGTCGCGGCGGAACCGCTGATACAATTGCCGGGTCTTGTCCGATGGGAATCCCACCGCATCGGCCAATCCGAACGCGGCGGCAACGGAAGGATCTTCGTTCGCCCTCTGCAAACCGTACTGGGATTCGTGCACCAGCCACAGACACGGCTTCTGCATCGATTTGGCTGCTTGAACCACCTGTGCGCCAAGGATGGTGTTGGGCAGGATAAGATCGAAATTCTTCAACAGCGAGGTGAGTGACGCCGGTATGCGAAGAATCAACGGATCGATCACCACCGGAATCCCGCGCTGTACGCAATATTCCAGCCGCGGCCCGCTTTCGGGAGAGACGAGCGTGACGAAGTACCCCACATTCCACAGATGAGCCGCCAGCCGACAGAACGCGATGGGAGCGCCGCTCATCGATAGATCATGCGTGACCAGGAGAATATCGCCGCGGGTCTTGTCCACGCCACAGCGGTTGACAGCCGTCATTCGATATTTCGTCGGCGAGTCCTTATAGAGCATGTCGCGCATGTTCTCGGTATAGTAGGGGTCGGTGCTTGTGTATCCCCCCCACCGCTTTAGCAGGTAAATATCCGCTTTATCCGGCGCAGATGGTTTCTGGTGAACCTTCCCCAACGAGGCGTGCCCAATGTGGCGCAATGTGGCAAAGGGCGTGTAGACGAGTAGAAACCCTTCCTCCCGAAGCTTGAATGAAAAATCGAGGTCGGAGTTCATGATCGGCGTGTTCTCGGCATCAAACCCATCGACCTGCTCGAACACTTTCTTGGGGACGAGCATACAGGCGGCCGTCAGCGCCGATGTGTTGCGCATGGAAATGGCCATGTTGAAGTAGCCGGAAAAATCCGCCGCCTCCTGGTGAAAGGCTGTTCCCGCCAGTCCCCGTACGCCCGTGACCAAGCCCGCATGCTGGATTTTCCCATTCGCGTAAAGCAGTTTGGGACTGACGGCCCCCACTTCTGGCCGCTGAAACACTTCCAGCATGTTTCCCAGCCAATCACCTTCCAAGGGTTCGACATCATCGTTGAGGAACAAGAGATACTGACCCGCCGCGACCGACGCACCCAGATTGCACTTGGCAGAGAAATTGAACGGGTGGTCAAACGGAACGAACCGAATCTTGGGTTGGTCGGCATAGCGGGGCTGCAATTGCCGGATCAGCGGAGAATTTGTCACGACCAAAACTTCAAAGTGCGCGTAGCCCGTCTGTCGGAGCAAGCGATCAAGGCACACGCTGATGTTGGCCTCCCGGTCGGTCGGAATGATGATCGACACAAGCGGACGGCCAAGGATCGCGTATTTAACGCGATTGGCAAACGGATATTCTAGCACCTCGGCGCCGTAACCGCGCCGTTGCACCGAATGCGCCAGGGCCGCGAGGTTGCTCACACGCGCGTAGGGTTTGTCGCCCGCCGCCGCTGACCCGGGAATCGACCGCCAGTGATAAAGAATCTTTTGGATGTGAGCGATGGCGCTTGTCCGTTCGACCACGCGCAGGGCCAGGTCATAATCCTGAGAAAAATCGTATTCCGAGCGAAAACCTCCCAGCTCGTCCACCAACTTCTTGCGGTACACTGTCAGATGGCCGGTGTACATGAAGGAAAACAGCAAGTCGGGACTCCAGTCCGGCTTGAAGAATGGCTCGTAGCGATTCCCCTCCCCGTCCACTTTGTCCTCGTCGCTGTAAATCATGTCCAGAAGGGGATTGGCATTGAGTGCCTTGACGACCTCGAACAGCGCGAACGGCGCCAGCGTATCGTCGTGATCCAGGAGCGCAACAAACTCGCCCCTGGCCAGGCGCAAGGCCGCGTTCGTGTTGTTGGCAATGCCCTGATTGCGATCCAAAAACACCACGCGAACATGGCGATGGTCTTTTCCGAATTCCTTCAATATCTCTCTGACCCCGGGCTTGTCCGAGTTGCCATCCGCCAGACACAACTCCCATTTGTCGTAGGTTTGAGCCAGCACAGACTGGATCGTCTCGCGCAGCACCTGCGGCGGAGTGTTATAGACTGCCGTGACAACGCTGATCAGCGGCCGATAGGAAAGCTCCCGGGCTTGCCGCCGCTGTTCCTCCAATTCCGCCGCGCTCGGCTCGGTCCCTGTCAGCACCGCCCGGGAAATTCCTCCCGGCAACACGGTTATCTGACGTTTTCCAAACACTCGCCATCGGGCGCGCGCATCCAATGCTTCCAGCAGGATTTCGTGCTGACCAGGCCTGAGAGCAACCTCAACCTGAAATCCAGACAACTTCATTGCGTCCGGCGAAGCCTGGCCGGCATGAACCTCGGCGACATCCGGCCGTGAGAGCCCGCAAACCCCGCGGAAAGATTTCTTTCCGACCCGCGCCCGAATGGATTGCACTCTCTGGGCAGACCCGATCTCGAAACACCAACCCACCAGGGAAAATTCCGAATTGGCCACTCGTTGTCCGACCGGGGAATCAACATAGTGCATGAACTTCGTAACCGGCCGGACCCGTCGTGCCACCGCGCGAAGAGTTCCCTGGTCGCGTCGTGCGCGATAGAGAAGATCACCCAACTCCTCGATTCGCCTGGCCCGGGCGCCATGCTCTCCCATCACAGTCTCCAGCCGCTTCTGCTGAGACTCCACTTCTGTCTTCAGTTCGCCGATCCGCGTCTCGTGCTCGGTCGCCCTGGCTGCCGCAGCTGCTGCATCCAGCGCCATCTTTTCGATCTGCGACTGTTGCGCAGAAGCTTTCGCCCGCGCTTGCTCCAGCTCTCGCGTCAACCCTTCCACACGCGCATCGCTGATCGGCGATCAATGCGTCGATTTCCGTCTGTTGTGCGGACGCTTTCGCCCGTGCGTCCTCCAACTCTCGCGTCAACTCTCCCACGCGCGCATCGCGGTCCGCCATTAACGCGCGAACGGTGGATAACTCCTGCGTCAGCGCTTGCACCTGCGTCCCCCGCAAGGCAGCCTCCGCACGTGCCGCGTCCAACTCGCGGCCCAAGCCGTCAATGCGCACCCCACGAGCACCCAAATCGCCTTGCTGCTGCGACAGCCACGGGCCATAGAGTTGCTGCGCATTGTCCAGTTCCGCAGCGATGCAATCCAGCCTGTGCCGCAACTCGACGGAAGTCGCCCGGCACATCTGCTGCGATACGGTGAATACCCTGCGCGCCCAACCCGACACGATGGGGTCCAACGCCAGCGCATCCTCAGAGAAGCGGTGATGCCGACGTTCGGTGGACAAAAAGGCGTCAATCTCCGCTCCATGCGCCTGGATTTGCGCCGCCACATCCAGCCCAAGACGGCCGGTGGCCACGGAGATTGTCTGCCGCCAGTCAGCAAGCATCGCTTGGTACGAAACGATCGCGCGCGGGAAATCGCGGGTGTCATGTTCCGCGTCCAGCGTGTGCCGGAGCCAGAGAAGCAACGCCTTGGCCGCCGGGAACCCGTTGCGCTTGACCAGCGAGGCGGCGACTTCGAGCGGATTTCGCACGATCAGCAAAAAACGCGGTTCGGCACCGAACTCGTTGATGACAGAGACCCACAACGGCGCAAGGCGGCACATGCGCGGGTCCTTGACGACAAAGAGCTTCGCGCCGTTAAAGTCCCTTCGGAGTACGGTGAGTATCTGTGCCTTGGCCGTCTCGGCTGGCGGCGTTTTGACCCAGCCATCGGGCATCCGGCGGTGATCGTCCCACGTCGAGCCCAACGCACGGAACAGGTTGTCGTGAATGCCCTGGATCTCGCGTTGTTCCCAAAACCCGGCCTCGTTATCGGGTGCCGCAGGTAGAAGATTGTCCCCGAGTTGTGCGCCGAGCAGGTTGCAGGCGCGGGCCAGAGCCGACGTGCCGCTGCGGTGCATACCAAGCACCAATAACGCCGTCGCATGTGTGCGCTGCGTTGCTGGGTTCGCGAGTGTTTGAAGTTGCTCCATAGACGAGCGACCGTTTCTCCTTGCTACGCCGGGGCTGGATTGTTACCAACAGCCCGTGCCTTTGCAAGAGCAAAACATCGTTTCTGCGGCACACGATCGGGTCTGGATGAGCGCCGCTCGCCCCCACCCGCACATCTCCTTCATCATCCCGGTCTTCAATGGGTTGCGACTTACGAAAGCTTGTCTGGATAGCCTCCGCCAGACGACCGACCTTTCCGCAGGCGAAGTGATCATCGTCGACGACTTGAGTACCGACGGGACGCGCGAGTATCTCGCCGCATTGCCAGCGCCGCCGTTCCGCATCATTCTGAATGAGGCCAAACACAGCTACGCCGCAAACAACAACGCCGCCGCCGCTGCCGCCAGCGGTGAGTTTCTCTGTTTGCTGAATAATGACACCGTGCTTTCGCCCGGTTGGCTTGAAGCTTTGCTCCGCGCATTCCACCGATTCCCCAACGCCGGTCTCGTCGGCAACGTCCAGCGCAACCCGCGCACGGGCTGCTACGATCACATGGGCATAATTTTCGCGGACGATGGAACGCCCCTGCACTTCGGCTGGGACTTTCGATTCCGGCCGTTCCGGGGATACACACGGTGGAGAGCCGTAACCGCCGCCTGCTGTCTCATCAGACGAAAGGTGTTTCTCGATGCAGGAGGGTTCGACGAGCAATACATCAACGGCGGTGAGGATGTGGACCTGTGTTTGCGGCTCGGCCAGGGGGGGTACCAACACTATGTCGCCAACCAGAGCGTCATCGACCATTACGTCAGTTCCTCCGAGGGCCGGCACGCGTTCACACCGCAGAACACGGAACGACTGCTGCAACAATGGAAGTCTCGCGTGCAAGGAACTCGGACGAATCATGACCGCCGTCTGCTCGCGCTCAACTACCTGCTGAGCCACATCTCGGAACCGTGGCGCTACCGGCGAAAGCTCCGGAAGGCGCTTTTCCGGTTGACCCTGCCACAACTAACAGGTTGAAGGCCGCGTTACTTCCCGCTCGGCAAGGGTCGTCTTGCCACACGCTTGTGCCAGCCCCTATAATCAATCGTGTTCTACTTGGATGTCTCCAGTTCCTGTAAATCGCCGCTGAACACCGGTGTCCAGCGAATGGTGCGCGGCATTTTCGCCGGCCTCAACCGCCGCACGGAGGTCACGCCGCTACTGTGGAGTCACAAGTTCAACTCCTACTGCCGTCTCTCACCGCGTGAACTTCAGTTCCTGATCAAACCTTTCGCCCGCCACCGAACCCCGAGCGCCAAACCCGAACGGCTCGTGATCCGGTTCCCCTGGTCCAAGACCGTACGCCATCTTCGCAATCGAAGGCGCCGCTTTGCACTGGAAGCCGCTGCGAGGGCCGATGACCTGTTACTCGTACCGGAGATTTTCCGTGACAATCGGATTGAACGATTCGCCAACCCGGCCACAAGGTTTCCCGGCCGAAGTTATGCCGTCTTTCACGACGCGATCGCGTTGCGATTGCCGGAGTTGACAGCGCAGGACCATCAACCCAATTTTTCCAGCTATGTTCGCGCGCTGGCGAACTTCGACAAGGTCATTTGCGTCTCGAAAGAAGTCGAAGCCGACCTGCACTTCTACTGGAATTCCTCGGGCGCCACCAACAGACCGACCGCCGTACTCGGTTGGCCCACCGATTTCGGGGAACCGCGCCCCACGGCTTCGCCCAATTTCGGCGCCAAACAGATTCTGTGCGTCGCCACACTGGAGCGCCGCAAGAACCATCTCAAGTTGTTGGACGCAACGGAAAAACTTTGGTCGGAAGGGCTGAACTTCCGGTTATTCCTCGTCGGCCGCATGACCGCTGACTGGGGCGCGACCGTCCTTTCCCAAGTGGATCGTCTGGTGAAGCGCGGTCGTCCGTTGAAATGGCTGCGCCACGTCAACGATCACGCTCTTCATCAGGCGTATCGTGATTGCTCGTTTACGGTGTATCCATCGCTCCGTGAAGGCTTCGGTCTGCCGATTCTCGAAAGCCTGTGGCACGGGCGACCCTGCGTTTGCGGCGCCAACGGGGCCCTTGGAGAGGTCTCGGCCGGCGGCGGTTGCCTGACCGTGGCCTGTGCCGACACGGAATCGTTGGCCGATGGGATGCGCCAATTGCTTGCGAATGCCGGATTGTACGATCATCTGTTCGCCGAAGCCTGCCGCCGCAGCTTCCGCTCCTGGGACGATTACACGAATGACCTGCTCCGCGAAATTGGCGTTGCCTGACGCGCCACGGCTGCTCATTGTCCGTCCCGACCGCGTCGGCGACGTGATCATTTCCACCTCGTGCATCACGCCCATTCGCCAATTCTTCCCGCGCAGTGCGCTGTACTTCTATGCGGCGGAACGAATGCGCCCCTTGTTGGATGACCACCCGGGCCTCGACGGCTTTCTTTCCAATCCATCGCAAATTGGGCCACTCAAGCTCGACGCAGTTATCCATCTCCATCCCGATAGCGCGTGCTATCGGGGCGCGCGCGACGCCAACGTGCCGGTTCGGATCGGATACCAGCAGCGGTTCCTGACCCGGTATCTCACGCATTCGCTGCCCGACCATCGTTCCGAAGGCATCAAACACGAAGCGGCGTATAACTTCGATCTCTTGCAACTCGTCGGCTTGCCGCTGCCGGAGCATTTCACCCCCAACGTGCAACTTCCCGAGTCCGCGCGCGACTCGCTCCGCGCCAAAATGCCGTGGCCATTGGAGTCAACACCGTTTGCGGTGTTGAATTCATCGGCCCATTCACCGATTGCCCGTTGGCCGGCTGAATACTTTCAGCGTGTCGCGGACTGGTTGGACAAGGAATTGAATCTCAAACCCGTGTTCGTGGGAGCCGACGCAACCGATTCCCTGATCGGCGCGGGAGCGCACCATCTCAATCTGGCCGGCCAGACGAATCTCGCTGAACTGGGCTGGCTGCTGAAGCACGCACGAGTGTCGATCACGCGCGACACGGGGCCGAGCCATCTTGCCGCTGCGGTGGGCTGTCCCGTGGTCATTATTTTCGGGCGAACCGCGCCGCTGTACGGCCCCACACGCTGGCGGCCATTGACGGAGAACGCGATCATCGTTACAAAACCCATTCATCGAGAACACTGGGAATCCCGAGACCGCCATTGGCAGCGCTCGTTCGCGGCGATCACCGTGGAGGAAGTGATGGCCGCCGTGCGGCAAATTCTGGCATCAACGGATGGACTTCGCGAGCGCCCACAAGATCAAGTGAGCCAGTAGCCATTGACGAAGAGAATGGTCGACATCACCTGCAGGCCTCCAAACACCGCGAACAGCGGTGCCGCCAAACTCGGCCATTTCTTCGTCATCTGCGCAAGGACGAAATAGAACGGAAACAACACCGATAGGTACCGCGGAAGCGATTCCAGGCGACTGCTGGAAAGACAAATCGTGGTGAACATGGCCAGAACCAGGAGATAGGTGGGACGCAGCCGCCACCGAATCGCCAGAAGAAACAACGCGACCGCCACGATGGCCCAACTGATAAACCAAATCGTGTAAGGCGGATCGTAACGATGAAGATGAAAGAACGGCACCCAGGGCCACACCAGTTGTCTTCCCCAGACCGCCTCGGCCTTCAGAAACGCCAACGGCTCACCAAACGCCCAGTTCAGATACCCCACGTACGTCAAGAAACCCAAAGCCGGTGCAGCGAAACACAGTAACGCCCGCCAGACGCCGGCCCTGCGCCAGGTTGGGTCATGACGGTTCTGGAGAAAATATTCGCACGCCAGGGGAACCACGAGCAGTAGTCCCACAACCCGACAGAGGGCGGCGGCGTATGCGCACACGCCGGCCAGCAGCCAGTGTTGCGTTCGCGCAAAGTACAACGTGCTGACCAGGCACAGCAGGTACAGCGATTCCGTGTAGATGGAGGAGTAGAACACCGTCATCGGGTTGAATAGCAGAAACTGCACGACATGTTTGGCGCAAGACCCGTCCCGCATCTCGATGGCGGTCAGCTTCCAGAGCAACACAATGCTGAAGAACAAGCTGGCGTTGGAGATCAGGTAACCAACGATCCGGCCATCGATCGCGCCGCCGAGTGAAAACAATCCCAACAGGACCGGGTACAGTGGAAAGAACACGACACTACATTCTTTCCCGGGTACATACGTGTAGCCGCGGTGCGCGATGTCCAGATACCACCCGGCATCCCACTGTTTGAACCAGTCGAGAATCGAACCCGGCTCAGTGTAGAAGTTCCCCTTCTTGAACATCAGCACACTCAGACCAGCCACCGCGACGAGAAACAGCCGCGACAGGAAGAAGTTGACCACTAGAAACGACCACGGCGGACGCGATGTCTGGGCAGCGGTGTTATCAATCATTCACGAAACCTGTATCGCTGAGTCTACCTGTCTGTTCAGGGGAACGTCAACACGCGGCATGCCGGAGCGCGCCCCACCCCGGTGAAGGTTGATGGCGCATCAAAACAGGGCAAGCATGGTTTCCCGGAGTCCCCAGCATAAACCGACATTGCCCGCAACGAACCATGCGGCAAACCGCCAGCCCTTTTCTTTCCTCATCGCGATGTTGAACGCCACCGCCAATGGAATCACGTCGCGTGTGAACGAGATTTGTTCAACAAACACATCGGGGCTTAGCAGCAAATATGAGAAGACAAAACCAATGCCCATCCGCCAGTAGGGCGACTGGACATCGCGACGCAGCAACAGGTAACACGCCTGGACAATCAGGCAAATCGGCGCCAACAGTTCCGCGGTCAACCGCGGGCTGAACATCCGCTTCGGATACCAGTGGCGCCACGCCCGCACCAGATAATCGGCCAGCCCAACCCCCGGCCAGCTCGTGTTCGGCACGTCCATGTTGGTGAACCCCAATCGGAGGTGCGCGTACAGGTACCACACGGCGAGGGGAATCAGCACCATCACGAGTCGCGCCGCGATTTCTCCGACCTTCTTGTGCGTGGGCCAACACACGGACGGCAGCGCGAGGAAATATGTCTCCTTGGTCAACAACATCAAGATGGCCGCCGCCACGGCGCTGGTTCCACTGAGACTCGCGGTGTAAAACGCGAGCGTCGCGGCGGGCAAATCCACCAGCGCTCGATGCAACGAAAACAATGCGCCGGACGTCATGACCGCGGCGAAGATGCACAGGAAATCCTGGATCGTCCGCGGTTTCAGGAACCAAACCATTCCGCACAACAGCAACAACCAAAAACCGAGGTTCAACAGCGCGAACACCTGGATGATCGTGCATGGCCGGCCCATTCCACCGACGTACGCCAGCCACGGCAGGAAGATCCGCGTGGCTCGGTACTCGGGGCAGTCGAGGGCGTCCTGCAACGCCTGGCGATTCAGCAGCAGCGGGTCGGTCGCCACCTGACAATAGAACTGCCCGTCATACCCGTACTCAGATGTCACCGCCAAACCGCACGCTTTGACCTGCGGTAGGGCCTGTCCGACGGAATTCGAGCCAAAACACAGCAACCGCGTAAATCCTGTTTCTGGCGAGTAGCTTTTCAGCACATACCCGACGGGTATGGCTGCCATCAGGCACAACAAGAGAATTCGAAACGCGCGGGGAAGGTCCCGACCCAGAATCGAAGTCATGACAAGTGGTCCATCGGCGGCATTCTACTGGAATGCCGTCGCCGCCGCAACGCGGGAACCGTGCAACAAGGCAACGAGAAAAGCGAGTGAGGGCCGGGTCAGAGGGCTTTCGACTTCACGATGAGTACAAGCGCCTTCAGGCTGAGTTCCGTCGCCAGAAACGGCTTGGCGATCAGATCGTTGCCGCCGCTGCGGCACACTTCGGCGCGATGTTCGAAGTCTGCGGCGCTCGTCACAAACAGGATCGGCGTCTTCTTGTAATTCGGCAGGGCGCGCAGCTTGGCGCACAATTCCACACCTGTCATGCCGGGCATTTCGATATCGAGCACGATGAGGTCGAACTGCCATTCTTGGGCGATGCTGAATGCCGCGCCCGGGTCCGACAATGCCTGCGACTTCAGGTTGGCTTTTTCCAATGCGTTCATGACCGACCGCAAGGCAATCTGCTGGTCATCAACCGCCAGCGCCCGCGCGGTGATGAGATCCACTTCGCGACCATCGCCATCGAACAACCCGCAGAGCAAATCGACTGTCTGCGCCAGCGTACGTTGGACGGATTGGTTGAGGCAATCGGGCCTGTCCACCAACTGACGGAGCAATTGTTCGAAGGCGGCCAGCACACGCGCGATGGTTGGAAGCCGCGTCAAAATCGGATTGTGGCCCAATGCCTGCACCCGGTCGAACAGTTCCTGCATCTTGGGCTCGTCGCCCGGATTCTTCGCCACGGCTTGCAGTGCCTGGCGAATCGGCAGCATCGCCGGACGCGCTTCCTCCAGAGAACTCTTGCGCACTTCGGCCCGCAACTCATCATTCCTTGTCGTCGGCTGATCCACCATGCTCATTGGTTCGCTCCTTTGCTCGAAAACTGATCACAGGGGAAGGTCGTCATGCAGACGTTGTGAAAAAACCATGGACGGCTCGGGGTGAAGGGACACGGTGGGCGCGAACTGCGGTCGGATTGCAGGTTCTGTCGCCAGAGTTGCGGTCGGCGACGGTATGATTGCCGCGTGCGCGGCTGTCGCGCGCGCGACCGTGCAGGGTTTCTTCGGTTCCGAGCCGTCCAAAGTCTGGTTGTTTGCGACTCATATTCAGGACTTCCCGTCGTCTTAACCTGCATCCCTCGTGCCGGATCTCACGGGTGCGCTTCGCAAGGCCGATTATTGTCCAACTCTCAGGGATGCAACGAATACAGGTAACGTTTTTGGCCGGGCGGCCAGGGACGGCGAGAGCACTTGGACAATTCTGTCAACAAAACGCCGTTTGAGCTGGCTCACCCCACGGGATCCCGCGCGCCATCTGTGAATCCACCATCCGCCAAGGCTCCGCCCTGATGAGGTGAGCCTCGCCACGTAATTAGCGCGGTTTTTGCGCGCCGCTACAAATAAGTCTCCCGCCAGAAGGTCGTCCTTGACGAGATCACCCGGTCGCAGGTAAGGAAACGGTGGCGAACGATTTCTGAGGCGAGAATGCAACCAACACTGCTGGTCATGGCCGCGGGCATGGGCAGCCGCTACGGCGGCTTGAAGCAAATCGATCCCGTCGGTCCGTATGGCGAAACGATCATTGATTACTCCGTCTACGACGCAGTGCGGGCGGGGTTTGCGCGACTGGTGTTTATCATACGCCGCGACATCGAGGCGCCGTTCCGCGAAGCGATTGGCAGCCGGTTCGAGACGCGGATCGCGGTCGATTACGTTTTCCAGGAACTCGCCAACCTTCCCCAGGGATTTACCGTTCCCGAAGGACGCGCGAAACCGTGGGGCACGACCCACGCCATCCTCCAAGCCGAGGAAGCGCTGAATGAACCGTTCGCGGTGATCAATGCCGACGACTTTTACGGGCGCGAATCCTTCCAGGTCATGGGCGGTTTTCTGCGCGCGGGCGGCGGTGATTACTCGATGGTCGGGTATACTCTACGCAATACCCTATCGGAACACGGCAGCGTGTCCCGCGGCGTGTGCGAGTGCGACACCCAAGACTATTTGCGGGCGATTACCGAATTGACGAAAGTGGAGAAACACGGCCGCGGCGCGCAAGCCGGCGACAGCGCCCTGACCGGCGACGAACTTGTGTCGATGAACTTCTGGGGGTTCACGCCGCTGGTGTTCGCGCAACTGCGCGAGCGATTCTTCGAATTCATGCACCGGCACGGGCAGGAGTTGAAAAGCGAGTGCTACATTCCAACGACCGTCAACGAGTTGGTCGCCGCAGGCGTCGCCCGCGTGAAAGTGTTGCGCACACCATCCTCGTGGTTCGGCGTGACCTACCAGGAAGACAAACCCCGCGTGACGGCCGGCATTCGTGGACTCATCGCCAGTTGCGATTACCCGCAAAAGCTGTGGGTATGACGTCGCGACCTTCCCGGCATTCGCGGTGGCCCCAAAGCTGGCACCGATCTCCCCGACAAGGCGCGGGGCGAATTAATCGAATCCCTCAAGACCCTGTGACCCCGGATGGCGCCGCTGGTTTCAACTCGTTGAGTCGCGAGGCGGCTAGCTCCCATTCCGCGACTGCGCGGGCGAGGTCTTCCGTGATGTGGCTCAATTCACGATTGATCGCCACCGCGCGCCCGGGTTTGTCGTAGGTCTCGGGCTTCTCCAATTCGGTGGCCAGTTCCCTCTGCGCCTGTTCCAGTCGGGCAATCTCTTTCTCGAGATGACTAACGATCTGTTCCTGGGCGCGGCGCTCGCGTGACCGGGCCTGACGCGCTTCGGCTTCTAGGCGTTTCTGTTCGCGGGCTTTTGTCCGTGGAGAATCCACCACCGTCGCGGCAGGAGCGACTGCTTGGGCAGCGGCGGCGGTGGCGGCAGATCTATCGAGGTAATACTGGTAATCGCCGTGATAATGCGTCAACTGGCCGTTGTTCACGTGCAGCACGCGCCGCGCGAGTTGGCGAATAAAATACACGTCGTGGCTGATGAAGATCAGCGTCCCCTCGAATGACCCAAGCGCTCCGATCAACGCATCGATGCTGGCCATGTCGAGGTGCGTGGTCGGTTCATCCATCAACAGCAGGTTGGGCGGATCGAGCAGCAGCTTGACCAGTGCCAGCCGACTTTTCTCGCCGCCACTGAGCACGCCGACCGACTTGAACACGTCATCGCCACGAAACAGGAACGAACCAAGCACGGTCCGGGCGAATTCTTCCGAGATGCGCTGGGGCGTATCGAGCGCTTCCTGCAACACCGTGCGCTCGGGATTCAGCATCTCGACGCGATACTGCGCGTAGTAACCGACTTTCGCGTTCAACCCCAACTCGCGCGTGCCCTTCTGGACGTCGAGCACGCCCGCGAGAAGTTTGAGCAAGGTAGACTTGCCTGCGCCGTTCGGGCCGACCAGGACAATGCGCTGGCCGCGCTCGGCGTGAAAATTCATCCTGCGGTACACGACGGTGGTGCCATACGCGTGGTGGATATCCTTGAGCGTGATGACGCGCAACCCGCTACGTTGTGGTTGCGGGAAGCGGAATTTGATCTTTCGCGCCTCGTTGACGGGTGCTTCGATCTTGTCCATGCGCTCGATCTGTTTGAGCTTGGCCTGGGCCTGGGAGGCTTTGCTGGCTTTCGCGCGGAACCGGTCGGCGAACTCCTGCAGGCGCTGGATGTCGCGCTGCTGGTTCTTGTAAGCGGCGAGCAATTGTTCTGACATCGCCTCGCGCTGGATCAGGTAGTCGTCGTAGTTGCCGCGATACCGCAACAATCGGCTCTGGCGAATCTCCACGATGCTGCCGACGAGCTGGTTCAGGAATTCGCGGTCGTGTGAAATTAGCAGGACGGCGCCGGGATAAGTCCTGAGATACTCCTGAAACCACTGCAGCGCTTCGAGGTCGAGATGGTTTGTTGGTTCGTCGAGCAACAACAGGTCGGGGTGTTGCACGAGCAACCGCGCCAGATAGGCACGCATCACCCACCCGCCGCTCATCGCTTTCAATTGCCGGTCAAAGTCGCGTTCGCGAAATGCCAGCCCGCGCAGGATCGTCTTGGCTTTCGGTTCGAGTTGGTACCCGCCGAGGGCGTCGAACCGTGCCTGCACTTCGTGGAAATCATGGGACTCGGTATCATGGCCGGCTTCAAAAGCTTTCATGCGACGCTGCAATTCCGCCATCTCGGGCGTGATCGCTATGGCCAATTCCAGCACCGTCTCCTCGCCGACCGGCGCGGTCTCCTGCGGCAAGTGTCCGACCGTTCCACTCCGTTCAATGGCCACCTCCCCCTCATCTGCCGAGTCGTGCCCCAGAATCAGCGAGAACAACGTGGATTTCCCCGCACCGTTCGGCCCGACCAAGCCGATGCGGTCGCCACGGTTGACCTGCAGCGACGCGTCTTCGAACAAAACGCGCGCTCCAAACGCCTTGGTCATACCCGAGATGGTCAACATAAGAACCGCACAAGCTACTGGCGGCAACGGGAGCGCGCAAGGTCGAAATCCCAGAGAAACTGCCAAAAACCTGACTACCGTGAGCAAATGACGACAGGGGACGCGGTGGAAGGCGAGGCCGCCGACGCGTTCTTCCTCACCGGCACGGACGGCAAAAAGATCTGCGATGCAAAGCGCTTGAAACAGATTCGCGAAGCCGTGCTGGTCGCGCTGGGGTAGCGCGGGATATTGGCGCGGAGAATATCAGATAGTCGGTCACATTGTTGCAGCGATTAGACACCACCTTGGCGCTCTCGGCGGCCTCTAGCTTATGCGGCTTGCTTCGATGAACTCGGCTTCCAGTTCCTGAAGCTGCCCCATGGTTTGGGCCAAGACCCGCCGCACGGGAAGAATGAATAGGCGCGCCTCAGCAATGCGCCCTTGTGCCTCCTCGATTTTGCCCCTCTCTAAAAGGTCGAGCACCCGTTCCGCTTGGTCTCCTAGCCAACGTGCTGAGTCGTCCAACACATCGACCATAAGGCTGTCACTCTCACTCAGTCCGTAAAACAAAGACCTAAGCTCCTCTCTTTCCGCCTTGTTCAGGTCCGCGACCCTTTGGAACCACGGGTCCAAGAACTGCTTGTAGATGTTCGCGATCTTGCTGCAGTGGCCCCGCGCTGCCTTGAGCCTGGCCTTAAGGACCTGCCCCTCAAGGGAGTGCAAGACCGCGCGGTTATTTTCAATCTCTGATGCAACATCCAAGCTTAACGAAAGAAACTTCACAACCTCAGACTCAAATACAAGCAACGACTTGAGAAGTTCTTGTATCACCGTCGTGAGCTTAGCGGCTGCGCGGTCTGGCTGCCTCATCAATTTGCCCTTGATCGCCCGCAGCAAACCAAGCTCTTCTGTCAACAGGGAGAGTTTGCGTCCGACATCTAGAATTGAGGCTTCGGGAGTCATAATAGCGCCCTCCAAGAAACCGCGACCGTTACTGGGATTTACGCATAATAGTGATAATTCACGTCCGGGAAGATGTTGTCGCGCCACTCGATGGAGGCGAGCCAGGGCTCGTCGATGTGGTGGGACTTGATCTGGTCGTAGAGGCGCGTGAAACGCAGGATGTGATCTTTCGTCCGTTTCACGGCGTACGGCACCATCGTGCCGGTCTTCATGATGAACGCCCAATCGCTGGACTGTGCGAGCAGGAGTTCGCGGGCGGCCTGTTTGAGCGCGCGCTGGGTAAGATGGTCGCCGTCCTTGTGATTGCGGGCGAGCTCGGTCATGCGTTGCGCAGCGACGTGCAGGTGCGGATAAATCCACGCGTTGGAACCTTCCAGCCAGACTTCCCAGTAACCCTTGTTGCCCCAGCTCGAGGCGCTCGGCTCGATGATTTGTTGCGTCGTAAAATCGCGCAAATACTCGGTGGGCGTGGTGAGCTTGAACACGTTCTGGTCGAAGGCGACCTTGCGGGTGAAATAGTTGATGAAGTCCGGCCCTTCGAACCACCAGTGGCCGTACAGTTCCGCGTCGTACGGCGAGATGATCAGCGGCGGGCGTTTCATGATGCCGTGGAGATGTTGGACCTGTTTCTCGCGGTTGAACATGAAATTGCCCGCGTGGGACGCGGCTTTTTCCATTGCCCAATGGCGGTTGTACGGCTCCTTGTTCGGCGTCTTGCCGGTGATGCGGTAGTACTTCACGCCGGTGAAACAGCGGATGCCGTCGGGATGGATGTACGGCTTGATGTAGTCGTACTCGAGATCGAACCCGACATCGCGATAGAAATCGCGGTAGTCAACGTCGCCGGGATAGCCTTCCTCCGAACTCCACACCTGCTTCGAAGATTCCACGTCGCGTCCGAACGCCGCGACCCCCGATGTGGTGAAGACGGGCGTGTAAATCCCGAAACGCGGACGCGGATGGCCAAACATAATGCCGTGCGTATCCATGATGAACCAGCGAATCTCCGCCTCCTGCACGAACTTCTCGATGCCGGGCACATAGGCGCACTCGGGCAACCAGATGCCGCGCGGATCGCAGCCGAAACATTGCCGGTAATGATCGCGGGCGATCATGATCTGGGCGCGGATGGCTTCGGGATGCTCCATCATCAGGGGCAGGAACCCGTGGGTGGCGGCGCTGGTAATGATCTCCAGCTTGCCCATCTCCTGAAACTTGCGGAACGCGCCGACGAGGTTGCGGCCGTAGCTGTCGCAAAACGTGGCGCGAGCCTCTTGAAAGCGGTTGTGGTAAAACCACGCGAGTTCGTGGAACGCGCGGTCCCATTTGGTGCGTTCGATTTCTTTTTCCGTCAACTCGATGAGGTGGGTGATGTGGCGGATGTAGCGTTCCTGGAGCAACGGGTCGAGGAGCATCGAACACAGGGGAGGCGTCAGCGACATCGTGAGGCGGAAATCCACGTTGTCGCGCACGAGGCCTTCCATCACCTTGATCATCGGGATATAGGTCTCGGTGACGGCTTCGTAGAACCAGTCTTCTTCGAGGAAATCCTCGTACTCGGGATGGCGCACAAACGGCAGATGCGCGTGCAGAATGAGCGCTACATAACCTTGTGGCACAGCCAGGATTCCTTTCTGCGTTTCGGTTCCGCCCAAGAACCTTTGTGTTGCCCCGGATGGAACAGCTCGCCGCGCATCAGGCTGCCGCTGGCGACTTCAGGTGCGCCGGCTGTTTGACGCTGCCGAGCTCGCCCTTGGCCCGGGTCTGGCGCTCGAAGGTCAACTGCACCTCGCGTTGGTCGTCGCCCGCCTTCGAAACCGCCACGACGGGCAGCTTGTATTGACCGTCGGGGAACGAATAGTGGAACGAGAACGTACCGTCGCTGCGCAGCTTGATGGGCTTGCCGTCCACGGTGACTTTCGCGTCGGGCTCGGTCGCGCCGTAGATGATCAACTCGGCGTTGACGGCAAACCAGAATCCCTTCTGGGGCGCCGCCGACCAACTGGAGCCGCTGGGGCTGAACGCGCTGAACATGCCGGAGCTGAGTTCCTCCAGCATCCGGCGGCGCAGCCACTCGGAGATTTCGAACGATCCCATCTGGATGCGGCGGAAAAGATCGCCGCCGAGGATGCGCTCCAATTTGGCCGCTTGTTCGGCAGTCCATGGGCCGAGTTCCAGCCCGAGTTTGAAGGGGAACCGGAAGCCAGAGACCTGGAGGCGATGCAGGGCATCGGCCAGTGCTTCGCCCGTACGCATGTGACCGCGAATGATGTTGAAGAGGTCGCGGAATGGAATATCGATCGGGATGGTGACGAACCGGGCGGTCGTGTCCGTCGAGACCGCGTCCGGCGGCGTGGTGGCTTCGCGCGAATGGCTGATGACATGGAACTGGCCATCGTGACGCCAGTAGCCGAGTTCGGCGCGGTAGGTGGTGGCCGCCTTGTTGACGGGGATGTACCAGTTGCGCGAGTCGTGCCCGAGGGTGAGGACCTGGATCGGGTCGCCGTGGTTCTTCTCATACAGGCGCAACAGCAAGCGACCATCGGAGGCCTGGCCGCGGGAGTCGGCCATTTGTTGCCAGCTCAAATCCCAATAGGCATAGAGCCAATGCGGATCACGCGCGGTGAGAAACAGCCGACCCGTGCCGTAAGCATCGGGCAACTCCCCGAGGTGCTCCTCTTGAAATACCTGGCGCGGAGGCGGCGGGGCTGGTGAGATATCGAATTTGTGCGCGGAAAGCTCGGTGGACGGCTGAGTTGCGCCGTTGTCATCGTCGGTCGTGGGCTTGGGTGGCGCGGGAACTTTGAGACGTCGGGCCGGGCGTTCCAACCGCGATTTGGCGGTTGCCGCGACTTTGGCTACGGCCGTCTCGGGTTCATCGGTTTCGGCGCGACGGCGGACAGCGCGGCGTTTGACAGCATCGGCAACTTCTCGCGCGAAGGCGCCGGCAGCCATCGGATGCTTGGCGGCGGAACCCTTGGGTCGCTGATGGGCTTCGTGGATGCGGTCGGCCAACTCGCCCTTGTTGAGCGTGGAAACCCCCCGCAAACCGAGTCGTTGTGCGATTTTCAGTAGTTCGGTTTTTGTTTTCGCCAATAAATCTGCCTTGTTCACGGCACATCATCCTCCTGCCTCGGGACCCGAAGCACACCCCGAAGTGCTCGGGGCAACCTTTCTCCAAGCGCGGCGTAGCTTAGAACAGAAATTGCGAGAATGTAAAAGGATTTTTTGCGAAAATGAAATGGGCGCCTGTTCTTTGTGGCCCAGAGGCAGTTACGTAGGTTTCCGGCTCGATGCGAGCGGGGACAAAAGGTCAGCAGGCAACCCGCCGAAAATCTCTGAAACGGAACTGTTCCTCCCGAGGTGGCGCAAACCCGCGGGACTTACGGACCGGCTCCCAATCGTGTTAGCGCACTTCTCGCCCGCGCAAAATCCGGATTGAGCCGTAGCGCCTGCTGGTAGTGCTCGATGGCCTCCGGCGTGCGGCCCAGCTTCTCCAGCTCAAGCCCCAGATTGAAATGCGCTTCGACGAGATTGGGGTTGATTCGTAGCGCTTCTTCGTATTCTCCAATGGCTTCCGACACCTTCCGGGCATGCCACAAAGCAACTCCCAAATTGTTGTGACCAAGCGCGAAATCGGGCTTCAACCGTAGCGCCTGCTGGTACTCTCCGATGGCTTCCGTCAGCCTGCCCATCTTCTCCAGCGCGACCGCAAGGTTGTAGTGCGCGTCGGCGTAATCAGGTTTGGTTCGCACCGCCTCTTGGAAGTGTCCGATGGCCTCCTTCGGCTTCCCGACCCGCAGCAAGGCGCCGCCCAAATTGTGGTGCGCCTCGGCGTAATCGGGATCGATCCGTAGCGCCTGCTGGTAGTGCTCAATGGCCTCCGGAACCTTGCCCAGTTCTTGCAGGGCATTCCCCAGGTAGTTCTGCGCCTCGGCGTAATGCTCAACGCTCGCCAACAGGTTAAATACCACCGAGAACCCCAACAGTATACCCCAGCCCCAACGCGCCGCACGGCGCCAAGTCGTGCGGTCAGCCAACACTCGCTCCACCCCCAGGATGCCGATCACAGCCAACAGCACCAGTGTAGGCAGGAAGTCCACTTCGTAGCGGGGATTCGAGCCGCAGAAAAGCCCGAGTGTCAGCACGCACATCCCGAACAGCAGCGCCGTGGCCGTTACAAACATGCGCAAAACCCTGTACGTCTGTCCCGACCGATTCCGCCACGCCACTGGCGCGGCGAGCGCCAGCCATACCAGTGGAATGTTGGTCAGCACACCGAAGCAGTTCGGCAACTGCCCGTAGCCCACCGGCACGGGGGGTGCGGCGGCTTCGTGTACAAAGGGGAAATGACTGTTCCAACGCGCCGGCTCCAGAAAGTAGATAAGGAAATTGAACCAGAGAAATCGCACACTGAAGAGCTGTCGTGTTATTTGTCGTTCCCAAGTCAGTTGGTAACGCCATCCGAAATCCAACGGACTATCAAATCGTAATTCATTGTAGAGCATCAACCCCGCACCGATCAGCGCCATTGGGACGACCGCCGCCGCCAGCAAAACCCAAACCCGTTGCCGGTCACGCCACGCCTGAACGACCGGCACCAGCAGGATAATCCCGCCAAACAACAGCGTCGGTCTGGCCCCCACCGCCAAGCCGTACGCCATGCTCGCCGCCGCCAGCCACTGCCACCTCCGTCCGGGCTCGTGCAGCGCACACCACACCGCCCCCAGCGCCAGCATCGTCAGCATATAACCGCAACTGATCGGCACCTCGTAAACATCCGCCTGCGACAGCAGCAATGGCGCGCCGGTCGCGAAGCCAAGCGCCACCGCGCCGGCGACCACCGCCCAGACGCTCACCTCCGAAAAGTAACGCCGCCACAACGCGCGCAGCAAACCCACACTGGCCAGAAAACCGATGGCGCAGAAAATCGCCACGGCCTGTTTGTGAAACAGGTACTTACCGGTCAAAGCTGCGAACGGCCAGAACAATATCAACGCGGGCGTCACCCCGAAGTACAGATAGAGATGGCCCTTGTAGTAGCTCATGTCCAGCATCCGGTACGGCCAGTCCTTATAGACTTCATTGGCGACCGGATCGTACGGATCGGCGAGTTGCGTCAGCCCAAGCGGCACATCCTTTTTCAGGCTGAGATGACCGCCACGGAAACCCTCCACCAAGAGATTGTAGTAACTGTCCGCCGGATTCGGACTCAGTAACTCCAGAACACCCGATTCGGCCATGTACGAGTAGGCTCCGACAACCAGCACGCATACTCCGACCAGTACTCTCCACTCATTCTTCATTGCGCCAGCAGTCCTTTCTCGTTCGAGAGGGGCACTTGTCCCCCCTTGTAACAGGCCCAGTGGAGTCGGGCAAGATTTCGCACGAACCTTCCACGGAATCACGCGCTGGCGCCCGCCGCCGCGATTCCATCGTCGTCAGGCTGGCGCGACGCACCCCGTTCGCCTCCGTTGTGTGACATTTGATCGTTTAGCGATTGGTTGATTTGACTCTACTATCTGTCTCGGACATCCTTACTGTGCCGTGACAAATACGTGTAATCGGCGTTCGGATCGGTTTGGTGATTGCGCCGCGCCGCTCCCAGCGGCCTGGCTTTTGACAGGCCGGAGGAGGGGTTATGCAGGCCTCGTTTAGGATTTCAGTGCCTGGGCGATGAGTTCAATGCTGCGGGTGGCAGCCCCGACGTTGGATTCGATGACGCGGTGGGCGGCATCGACGATGGATCGTCGGCGGTTGGCGTCCTCCAACAGCTCCTGAACCGCACGGCGGAGGCCGTCGGCGTCCGGGACCTGAATGCACGCGCCCTGGGCGACGAACTCGCGGGCAATGGCGCGGAAGTTTTGCATGTTGGGACCGAAGACGACAGGATGACCGCTGGCGGCGGCCTCGACGATGTTCTGTCCCCCCTCCCCCACAAGGCTTTTGCCGACGAAAATCGCGGTGGCGATTTTGTAGAACCACTTCAATTCGCCGGTGCTGTTGACGATGAGGCAATCGTAGGGTTTGGCGGTCAGCTCGAGCCGCGAGTTGATCTCGGATCGGAGGATGAATTTCACCTGTTTGCGTTTGGCGAGGTCAACGACTTCGCGGGTGCGCTCGACGTGGCGCGGGACGAGCACGAGGAACAAGCGGGGGAACCTGGCACGCAGGTCGGCGAGCAGGTCGAACAGGATTTCCTCTTCGCCGGGATGGGTGCTACCGGCCACGAGGATCGGTTGCGCGGGCGACACATCGATCTGCTCGAGCAACTGGACGGGATCAACCGATTGCGCGTCGGCGTGGGGCATGGAGATGTCGTACTTCATGTTGCCGGTCATGTGGACGCGATCCGGTGGCACGCCAACGGCGATGAAATTGGCGGCATCCTCGTGGCTTTGCGCGCACACCAGCGAGAGTTGGTTGAACACCCGTTGCGACAGCCAGCCCAGCCGTTTGTAGCCCCGTTCGGAGCGGGGCGACATCCGCCCGTTGACAAGAAAGAGCGGAACGCCGCGGAACGCCCCAGTCCAGATATGGTTCGGCCACAACTCGGATTCAATGAGGACGACGAAGTCCGGTTGAATCAAGCGGTAGGCGCGACGAACGCACCAGGGAAAATCCTGTGGAAAGTAGAGCAACTCGACGTCTTGGGGCAGGCGCTCGTAGGCCAGCGTGTAGCCGGTTGAGGTGGTCGTGGTCACCACGACTCGCAGGTCGGGGAATTTTCGCCGCAGAACGTTGATGAACAGGAGCGCGACATTGACCTCGCCCACGCTCACGGCTTGAATCCAGCAGCGGTGCTCCCTCTTCACGGAGAGCCGCTGCCACAAGTCCTTCGAGTAAAAGCCGAAGCGTTGCCAGAAATTCTCGCGATACTTGCCCCGTTTCCACATTTTGTAAAGGAACAGCGGGCTGAGGAGGATGAAGCTCAGCGTGTACAGGAGCGTGTACAGAGGTTGGATCACGTTGGGACAATAGCCAATTTGTCGCGCGGTTGCGAAGCCATTTCTGTTATGGCGAGGCCTGCTAACAAGACAAAATTGTGCAGGTCGAGACCGCCAAGTAAGGCGGAACCGCGCAGGTACCGCATGGCACGAGAGTTGCATGAAATGTCTACGGATGAACGTGGTTCGTGCCAGCGTTTCTCAGCCAGAGGCGGAAGCACCTTGCCCCGATGAGTCCTATTTCCGGTCGTTGATCGAAAACGCTTCGGACATCATCACGATTCTGGAGCCGAATGGTGTGATCCGCTACGAGAGTCCGTCGATAGAAGGTATCCTCGGGTACCGGCCGGAAGAGTTGGTGGGATGCAATGTCTTCGAGTTTATCCATCCTGAGGACATCGCCAGAATCCAGTTAATCTTCCAGGAAGGCCTGCGCCAGAGCGGCGCCATCCGATGCGGCGAGTTCCGCTTCCGTCACAAGGATGGCTCCTGGCGCGCATTCGAAGCCATCGGCAAAAACCTGCTCGACGATCCCGTTGTCTGCGGGATCATCATCAACTCACGCGACATCACCGAGCGGAAGAAAGCGGAAGAAGTGCTGCGGGAGAGCGAAGAGCGTTTCTCGAGCGCGTTTGAGCATGCCGCGATCGGCATGGCGTTGGTCGCGCCGGATGGCCGGTGGCTTAAGGTCAACCGGGCGTTGTGCGAGTCGGTTGGATACACGACGGAAGAGCTATTGGGTCGCACGTTCCAAGACATTACGCATCCCGATGATTTGCAAGCGGACTTGGGGGTTCTGCGCCAAATGCTCACAGGTGAGTTGCGTACCCACCAGATGGAGAAGCGCTATTTCCACAAACAAGGACACGTCGTGTGGGTCTTGCTGACCGTCTCGCTGGTGAGAACCGCCGCCGGTCAACCGCTCTATTTCATTGCACAAATCCAGGACATTACCGACCGCAAGCGCAACGAGGAGCGCCTCCGTCTCCAAAGCACCGCCCTGGAAGCCGCCGCCAACGCTGTTGTCATCACGGAGCGCGATGGCTCGATTCTCTGGACCAATCCCGCATTCACAAAGTTGACGGGCTACACGGCGGCAGAAGTTGTCGGTCAGAATCCGCGAGTGCTAAAGTCGGGCGAGCACGACGAGGCCTTCTACCGCAATCTGTGGAAAACCGTAACTTCGGGGAACGTGTGGCGTGGCGACATGATCAACCGTCGTAAAGATGGCAGTCTCTATAGTGAAGAGATGACGATCACCCCCGTTCGCAACGAGCGCGGCGAGGTTACCCACTTCATCGCCATCAAACAGGACGTCACCGATCGCCAGCAGACGGAACGGTCGCTTCGCGAGAGCGAAGAACTTTTCCGCTCGCTCAGTGCCAGTTCGCCCCTGGGCATTTTCCTGACCGACACCCGTGGGCTGTTCACCTACATCAATCCCCGGTGCCGCCAGATTCTCGGTTGCTCGCTGATCGAGAGTCAGAACAACGGCTGGACGAAGGTCATCCACCCGGATGACCGTGAGGCCGCCTGGCAGCACTGGCTTGAGTATGTCCAGTCCGCCAAGGGCGAGTACTCGTACGAGTATCGAATCCAAAACCCTGACGGAACCACGCGGTTCGCCCACGTGCGGGCGGCGCCCCTGCGCTCGGAGGAGCGGGCGTCGATGGGATTCGTGGGGAGCATCGAAGATATCACCCAGCACCGGCGGTCGGAGGACGAATTGCGGGAGAGCAAACAGAGTCTCGAGCGCGCGTTGCAGGAACTCCGTGCCGCCCATGATCAGGTCGTGCAGCAGGAGCGCCTGCGAGCGTTGGGCACCATGGCCAGCGGCATTGCCCACGATTTCAACAACGCGCTCGCGGCCATTCTCGGTTTCACGGAATTATTGTGCAATCGTCCCGAGAACCTCGCCGACACGAAGAAGACGCTGCGTTACCTGCAGATGATAAATACGGCGGCGCAGGACGCCGGGATCGTGGTGAATCGGTTGCGCGAGTTTTATCGCCAGCGGGACGAGGGCGAAGTCTTTGCCCCCGTCGATCTCAACAAGCTGATCGAACAGGCGGTGTCGCTGACTCAGCCGAAGTGGAAAAACCAAGCCGAGGCCAAGGGCGTTACGATACGGGTCGTGACGGAGTTCGAGCGAATTCGTCCGGTCGCCGGCAGTGAAGCGGGCCTGCGGGAGGCGCTCACCAACCTGATTTTCAACGCGGTCGATGCGATGCCGCAAGGCGGTACCATCACCGTGCGCACACGTTCCGCCAATTCGCGGGTCATCATGGAAGTCGCCGATACGGGCATGGGAATGACGGAGGAGGTGCGCCAGCGTTGCCTCGAACCTTTCTTCACCACTAAGGGCGACCGGGGCACGGGCCTGGGATTGTCCATGGTCTACGGCATTCTGCAGCGCCACCGGGGCTCTGTCGAAATCGAAACCGCGCCCGGCAAGGGCACGACGTTTCGCCTGTCGCTGCCGGCCGCGCAGGAGAAGCCCCCGACCTGCAAACGCGACTCCGCGCCAGCGAGCATCCGCCCGTTGCGTGTGTTGTTGGTCGATGACGAAGACATCGTGTGCCAGATTCTCCGCGAGTATCTGGTCGAAGATGGACATGTGGTAGAGACCGCGGCGAATGGTCATGAAGCGCTGGACAAACTGCCGAAGGCCGCATTCGACGTCGTGATTCTGGATCGCGCCATGCCCGGTTTGAGCGGCGATCAGACAGCCCTCGCCATCAAGGAACTCAAACCCGAACTACCCGTCATTTTGCTGACCGGTTTCGGGAACATGATGCAAGCCGCCGGAGAGACGCCGCCGGGCATCGATCTCGTCCTAGGTAAGCCCGTGACGATCGCCGGACTGCGATCCGCGTTGGCGCAGGTCGTGAAGTCTCGCCAGCCTTCGCCCCCCAAGTGATCTCTCACACATTGACTGTTCAGCTTTGTTTCCGAGCAAGGCTGTCCACGTACATGCTGGTGATCATGGACAGGAGAATGGCGGCGGCAAACCGGTACACGCCCTGCGATGGCAATTGTTCCTGTCGTCTTTGCCAACGTCGAACGATGCAAAGGTGAACGCGCCTGCGCTCCATCCGATGGTCAAAAATACCTACGGCTTCAATACCTACGGCTTCACGGTGCCCGTGGCGCGTTCGCGCAGGTCGCGAACCGCGAGGATATACTGGTTCAGGCGTTCCACGTGGTTGGGGACATCCGCCGTCTTGAGCATGGCACGGACGCGAATCAACAGATCCTCCACCTGAAATGGTTTGCCCACAAAATCATCCGCGCCGGCTGCCATGCATTCTTCGATGCGGCCCCGGGCAGTGAGGGAGGTGACAATGATGACCGGGGTGTTTCGGGTTTCCGCGCCAGCCCGAATCGCCTTGCAGAACGTCAACCCATTCAACTTGGGCATGTTGATGTCCAAGAGGATCAGATCGGGTTTCAGCGCGAGCGTTTTTTGAACGGCGTCCTTGCCGTCGACCGCCGTGCACACCTCCACGTTTTCGGCAACCAGGATGCTTTCGAGAACCTCCCGCATTCCCGAATCGTCGTCGACAACCAGCACTTTTCGTCGATTCACGGACAAGCTCCACTTATGTCTGAATATACACAGCTACAGCGTCTGCCCACACAAGACAAGATTCTCCGTGTGGTCTATCACAAACAGTTCACAGGAAAATGGATGCTAGCGTATCAGAAACGATCGTCACCCCCCCCAATGGCCGCCGATCCACACACCGCTGCCACCCCGACGTTCCCAGTGGCCACCGATCCACAGGGCGCGGCGATGTGGAGGCCATGCCCAACGACCTCGCACCCACACCCATCGCCCGCCGTACCACGTCCACGAGCCCGCGATCCAGACGTAGCCTGGAGCGGGAGCTGGGTAGTATTCCTCCACAATGGGCGGCGGAGGAGGCTGTGCCACTTCGACCGCTTCGTAAGACCCCGAGCTATCGGGTGGTGGCGGCGCTGAACTGTAGCCGCTGGCGGTATTGATCATAAAATCAATGACTTTCTCGCTGACACCCGCATCCTTGAGGTCAATGATCTCCGCCGTACTCAATTGATACACCGAATGCGAATTGCGAATCTGGCTGATGATGACTTCGTCACTGACACCGGCCTTGGCCAACTCCTTGACGTCAGCCAACCCGAGCGGTTGCCCCTGTTCGACGCGTTGCCACGTCGCGGGTGACTCCTGTTGAATGCGCGCTCGTTGCTGCTCATCAATGGAATGGCCGATGACGCCTCCCGTGAGAGCCCCGACGGCAGCCCCGATCAGCGCGCCCGCGCCGGCGTTATGGCCCGCCGCGTTGCCAATGATCGCACCCGTGCCGGCACCAATGGCACCGCCGGCCAGCGCGCCCGTGGCCGTATTGTCTGGCCGCCCTTCGGGTGTGTAACACCCCGTCAAAACAACCCCGGCAGCCAGGACTGTAACAACCAAAGAATTTGTTTTCATTTTCTCCCTCCCAACAACCACTCAGACGAAACACCGGTCTGTTCGGTTACACCTGCCATCTATGATAACTGACGCACAACAATGCAGTTTGTTCAACCGTGCGCGTCAATACATCAATTTGCATACAGAAGATGTTGATAATCAATAGAATTTTTCTCGGTTCACAAAAAGGGGCGCTGCGCCAGACAGCCAGAACGTCCAAAGAGGTCGCGCAGAGATTCTTGACGGTGGCCCGCAAATTGGCGATTGCCCTGCCCAACAATTAGATACACACGAGAGAGCCGAGGTCGCCTTGCAGGATGCTGACCTTCGCCAACACCCGGCACACACGTCGGGTCTGCCTCTCCTGCATCAACCGCACACAGTAGTAACGGGCAGAACTGTGGCGGTTGCGCCGACGTCAAGCCTTTGGCGCGTAAAGGGTGATCCACCGCATGAGCCTTTGTGGCAGCAGCGGTTTACAGGACTACTTCGGGGCCTTGGCTATCGCCTCGCGGGCTCGTCCGATCTGGATGTGGGCGGCACGGCGTCGGGTGGCGGTTTCGGATGGCGAGCTTCCTCGAAAGCTTTCTTCCACACGGCTTCACTGCCCTCCCGATACCCGGAAATGAAACCGCGGCGAAAATCATCGCGCGCGCTAGCCGTGGCGTTGATAATGTACGCGCGCAGGTATTCGACCAGCCAATCCCGAGAAACAGTTTTCAACCGTAGCGCCTTGCCGGAGTCGTGGCCGAGCATCAGGTAGTCGCGGCCATCATATTGCGGATAGGCTGGCGGGTTGCCACCGTAATCGTAATACGGCGGCGGATAGCCGTAATAGTCGTAGTAATCGTCGTAATAATAGGGCGGCCACCAGTACGGACCCCCGAACCAGCCCGGCCAGAAGCCGTAGAAACCACCATAATACCCATGGCCATAATAATGGCCGTGTCCGTGATACGCCCGATCACCGGAGCCGTGCCCTCCACCAAATCCCCCGCCGTCATGTGAAGACCCGCCAAGTCCTCCGCCGCCGTGAGAACCCCCGCCCAATGCACCGCCATCTCCACCCTCCCTCGCGTCGACCGGGGAGACTGTGGCCAACATCAATACTGCAACTCCTGCGGCGATAGAACCAAGATATGTCTTCATGCTCAATCACCTCACCAGATTAGATGCTTCCGGGTGGGTTTTGGTTCAACCGTAGACGCGCTTGAGCGGACATGCGGGCATTGCGAATGCCGAATCACGGATATGAAAAAGCCAAAACTCCCTCAAGACCTGAGGGAGTTCTGGGCTGCGACTGCGTATCTGGGGGTGCGCTAACCAGCGGTTCTACTGCATCATTAAATTCTTCGTCGTTCCTTCTCCGGAGCACCAATGCAAACCCCGTCATTTCCCACATCGATCAAGCTCACCGACAAAAGGGCTTCCCGCACGTGGATTTCATGCGTGGAAGTTATCCTTACCTCGTCACTATGAACTGGTTAAGCTTGCCGTGTGCCACGTGCGCCGCACCCGGTTCCATCCCTCGTTTGGTGCAGTCACAAGATATTGCGGATAAGATTGTTACCTGCCAACCTGCGATCAACCACAATTCCGATCTCGTTGATGTGACATTCGGGGATAGTGTAAACTACCGCGACGCTTGGAGCGATATGACGGCGTCTAACTATCGAACACTCAATGTGTTGTGTTTAGTTGACAGTACCCGGTCGCCCTGTAAGGAACATCGACATCGGATACACCGCCATACCGCACCCCTTTTATTGCATTGAATCGAAACGCCGGCCCGTTTAGCATTCACCGCACTTACAATGACGCATACTCAAGGGAAGGAAACTGTTGTGACGAAGGAAACCCAAGCCACAGGACCGAAGGGCTGGATCGGCTACCGCCCGGAGATCAAGGTCATGGATTGCACGATCCGCGACGGCGGATTGATGAACAACCATCGCTTCGACCACGAATTCGTGAAGGCGGTATACCAGGCGGACATCGAGGCCGGCGTCGATTACATGGAAATCGGTTACAAGGCCTCCAAGAAACTTGTCAGCCGCAACGAATTCGGCGCCTGGAAATTCTGCGACGAAGACGATATGCGGCGGATAGTCGGCGACAAAAAATCGTCGGTCAAAATCTCCGTCATGGCCGACGCCGAGCGCACCGATTACCACACCGACATCCTCCCCAAGGACAAGACCGTTGTGGACATGGTGCGCGTCGCGACCTACATCCATCAGATTCCCGCGGCGTTGGACATGATCAAGGACGCCCACGACAAGGGCCACGAAACAACGATCAACCTCATGGCCGTCTCGACCGTTCCCGACCTGGAACTCGACAACGCGCTGGAGGCCTTGTGCAACTCCGACGTCGGGACGCTCTACATCGTCGACAGTTTCGGCACGCTCTATGGAGAGCAAGTGCAGGCGCTGATGCACAAGTTCCTCAAGTTTGCCAGGCCGGCCAAGAAGACGATCGGGATTCACACGCACAACAACATGCAACTCGCGTTCGCCAACACCATCGAGGCGATCATTCTCGGCGCCAACATGCTGGACGCGAGCATTGCGGGTCTCGGCCGCGGGGCGGGCAACTGCCCGATGGAGCTGCTGTTGAGTTTCCTCCACAATCCCAAATTCAATCTCCGCCCGGTGCTGCGCTGCATCCAGCATCACGTGGAACCGATGCGCGAAAAACTGCGGTGGGGATTCGGCATCCCGTACATGGTGACCGGCCACCTCAACCAACATCCGCGCACGGCGATGAAGTTCATGGAAGAAACTGACGGGCGCGACATCCTCAAGTTCTACGATGCCGCGATCGAGGAAGAGTAATTCACAAATCACACGGGCAACTGTTTTCCCGTCTTCCTCATGGGCGGCGTCGCCTGCCTCCTCGCACTGCTGATCGTACATCCGTGGCGAAGCCCGCGTTCGCCCTACGGCGTCACGCGGCCTATCCGTGTGAATCTGTGGCTCGCCCTTCCGCCTCCTGCCCCACCGCGCAAACCAAATATTCCATCATCCCCCGTGAACTTTTCGGGTTCGGCTTGCAACTACTGTGAGAGAGGAGACAATCTCAAGCAGGTGCAATCCGACACCGATACGATTGGCCGGTTGTATGGGCAGCACGCGAACGAGCTGTACCACTACCTCGCGAGGCGGTGCCCCGATGCCGCGACCGCAGGCGACCTCTTGCAGGAAACCTTCCTGCAGGTCGTCCGCCAGTCCGATCACCTGGCCAAAGTGACCATGCCCCGCGCCTGGTTGTTTGCCATCGCCCGCAACATGCTCGCCCGCCACTACCGCCGACAACGCGATCCCCAACCCGTCGCGCAGCTCTGGTATGAACCCGCCGAGCAGAAGGACGATCGTCTCATTGCCATGCGTGAGGCCATCCGCAGTTTGTCGGCCGAGCTGCGCGACACCCTCGATTTGCGGTTGGAACAGGAATTGTCATACGAAGAAATCGCCCACGTCATGGACATCCCCGTCGGGACAGTCCGCTCGCGATTGCACAACGCCGTGCGCCAGTTGCGCGACCTCATGAACCAGCAGGAGGAAACCAAACAATGAAACCGGATGTCATCGAACGTTTGCTTATGGACCGCGCCTTGGGGCGTCTCGATCCCGACGTCGACGCGCTGCTGGCGGATTACCTTGCCAACGACGCGTCAGCGGCGACCCAGGCCCAGGACCTTCAGGACGTGGTTCATCTGGCCAGCGAGGCTGTTCGTCAGCCCGTGCTCGCAATCGCACCGCCGAATCAAATCCATCGAATCGTCTGGCGCCATCGCGCCGAACGGGCACTTGCCCTCGCCGCCTCGTTTGTGATCGGCGTGGGCATCACCGCTTTGGCGTTGCACGCCAACCTCCGGCATGAGGACAACACTGTCTCAGTCGCGCCATCGATCCCAAACGCATCGACACCATCGCCACGCCGGGAGGCCATCGTGAAAAGCAGGATCGAGTCCCTTCCCTTCTGGTCGAACCAACGGTTGTACCTGCTGGCTTCGGCTTCCACAGCCGACGCAAACGCAAAGGAGACGTTGAAATGAATCCTGGCAAATGGCTCTCGCAACGATTCCTTCTGGCAGCCTCCGGCCTTCTCGTGCTGTGCGCCGGCTGCGACCCGAAGGACTGGATTTGTTGGGCGCCGGACGGTGAGCACGCGTTCGTGCAAGGGGCGGACGACACCACCTGGCTGATTGACCGCACCGGCAAGATCCTTGGCAACGCGGCCGACGCGCGCGCCTGGCTTCCGGATTCGCGCCGGGTGGTTGCCGTTCACGCGGTGAAACCCACCGGCTGGGATGAATACGCCAGGTTGCTTGGCCCCGACCGCGCCTCGAAGACAACCAAAGCCGCCACCAGCCTTACGGACGTGATCCAAAATTATCACGGTGATTGGGCCAAGTTCGGCGACTCGCCCGAGTACAAGAAATGGGAGAACGAACTGGTTGGGCACACGTTCGATGCGGACTGGCTGACACGGTCGGTCGCGCTGTATCTCCACCAAACGAACCCCAAGATTCTTGCCCCCATCCTCGATGCAAGCTCCGTCTCCATAACAAATCTCATCTCTGATATATACGAACTCAGCACCCGTAGTGTCCTGCCCTCTGACCCGCCAACCGAGCGGTTGCTGGTCCGTCTCCCGGACGAGATTGTGTCGGTGTTCCCCTCGCCGAGCGGGCAGGTGCTCGCCTTTGCCGTCGGAGAACCCGTCCGCCCGGCCCTCTACGTCGTCCCGCAAACCACGAACAGTTCTCCCGTGATGGTGGACGAAGGAGCGACCGAAGCCGGCTGGTCCACGGATGGCCAGGACCTCGTATACGCCAAAACCACGGTTCCATACGACTTGCTTCAGAAGAGCACGCAACTCGGGACCATCACCAGCCGCCGCGTTTGCGGGACCAATGGACAAGTGCTGGCCAAGTTCGAGGATCCCAAGGACATCGCCGGAATAATCTTGGGACAAACCTCCACGCGCGTAGCCTGTCTCCCCGACGGTCGGATTCTCTTCGCCACGGCTCCGATTCGTCTCCCGGCGCTTTCCTCCGACGAGCCAAGCCACCTGACGCTGTTTGCCATCCGACCCGGCGCAACGCCGATTCTCGAATCGATCGTGCATCCCGCCGATATCTCGCGACTTCCAGACCGGGTGGACCGCTTTGCGGTGAGCCCTGACAAGAAGCGGGCGTCCATCGTCGACCGACACGGACACGTGAGTATCGTGTCTCTGGACACCGGGGAATTGTTGCCGATCCAGGAGATGAACGTCTATTCCAACACCGACAAATACACGCAACTCATCCCCACCTGGCGAACCACCAACGAAGTCACGTGCCTCGTTCCGATCAGCGATCCTTCCGGCAGTACCGCACGCGTGGAGGTTGTCCTGGCGATCCTGAATGGTCAGAAGACCGCCATCAGTCTGTCCTGGTCGAACGCGCCGATGAAGGGACTGCTGCTGCCCAGCGAATAATCCCCACTCAATTCGTCGGGTCGCTCCGTCCAACCGCCGGCGCCCGGCATGCTCGGGAAATCGCCGCGACGGCCGCCGTCGCCTTGCTGGTGATCATCGGGCTCGTCGGATGGCGGTCGCAATCGCAGAGTGAATCGCTGATTGTTTCGGCGGTGCTGGTCTGGATGATCCTGATGGCGCCACTTTCGGAGTTTCATTATCTCCTTGTCTTACTGCTGCCAATGATGGCAATGGTGTTTGTGGCAACCCATGCGCTGGACGGGGCGACCCGTTGGCTGGTGCGCGCGACGTTGGCCGTGTTTGCCGTGGCGGGACTGTTGACGATGGCCTTTGTGCCGCTGCAGCAAATCGGGCTGTTGTGTTGGGCAATGATCGGGTTGTGGGGCGTGCTGTTGACGGTTGTGGTTCGTCAGGCACGAATGAGCGGTGCGGAATGACTCGTGTGGCTCATTGGTGACGCGCAAGCGGACCCACGCGGGAATATAGCAAGGAGGTTTATGCATCCGGTAAAGGACGAAAGCCAGAGTCAAATCACCATGCAGTTTGCTGACAAAACAATGGTACATGACGACAGCTGCGGGAGCGGAACCGATTCACAATGGTTCGGTTCCCTCGTCTCCACGCCCATTTCGCTGGTGCTGCCGATGTTCAATGAAGCTCCGGTCGTCGACGTCACCCTGAAACAGGCGATCGAAGGTCTCGAACGCAGGTTCGCGGATTTCGAAATCGTCGTGGCAGACGATGCGAGCACCGACGGATGCGCCGAGAAAGTGGAACAGTGGACCCGCAAAGACCCGCGGATCAGACTGGTGCGTCTCCCGCACAACCAGCGATTTGGCGGTGCCGTGTGTGCCGCGTTGCAGGGTGGTACAAAGGACTTCCTCGTTTACACCGATTTCGATCTGCCCATCCGGCTGGAAAGCCTCCCTCGCCTGCTGGAAGCGTTTTCGGACGCGGATGTGTTGACCGGTTATTCCGATGCCGGTGCCAAGTACGCCAACTGGAAATCGAGGGTCATTTCTCTCAGCTACAATTTCATGGTGCGCGCATTGTTCGGGTTGCGACTGCGCGACATCAATTTCGGCTTCAAGGCCGTGCGCCGCTCGGCCTGGGAAAAACTGCAACTGCGCTCCCGCAGCCCGTTTGTCGACGCCGAGTTGTTCGTCCAGGCCCGCTACCTCGGCCTCCGCGTGAAGGAAATCCCCGTACCCTTTGTGCAACGGCACGTGGGGACTTCCCACATCCGCCGATTGGATGTGATCGCCGCCACCATGCTCGACATGGTGAAACTGCGACTGACGTTGTCCCGCCGGCTGGGGCGACCCGACGCCCGTCGCAACTAATCGTTTGTGAAGCTCCTGGTCGTCAACGCCGACGATTTCGGGCTCGACCCGGCCGTCAATGCGGCAATCGCAAAAGCCCACACGGACGGCCTGCTGACCAGCGCCAGTTTGCTGATCACCGCGCCACATGCGACCGAGGCGATCGAGTTCGCCAGGTCTCACCCGAAACTTGGCGTCGGCCTTCATCTTTGCCTGGTGGAAGGTCGTTGCGCGGCGCCGCCGGACAAAATCCCCTCGCTGGCAACCGCCATGGGGCAATTGCCCCCGAGCCCGTTCGCTCTCTCCGCGAGATTGTTGTCAAACAAGCAATCGGATACGGACATCGAAATCGAACTCCGGGCGCAAATCAGCCGGTTCCTAGCCACCGGCCTGCGTCCGACCCACTTCGACACTCACCAGCATACGCACCTGCATCCGCGCGTGTTGAAGGTTATCATGCGGCTGGCGCGCGAGCATGGCATCACCTTCATCCGCGCCCCGGTCGAGCCTCTGTGGCCGGCGATCCGATGCAGCCGGCAGCGGCTACCGCGGAAACTCGCCCGCTGGACGATCTTTGCCACGCTCGGTTCGTATGCGAAACGGGAACTGCGACGGGAAAACTTCCGCACGGTCGACCGCGCGGTCGGTGTACTCGACCCCGGCCATCTGCGAGAAGAATTTCTCGCACCCTACCTGCGCCGACTGCCGGAAGGACTGACGGAAGTGTTTTTCCACCCCGCCGACCGCCCGCCCGAACCCCTTGTAAAAATGCAGCACGGCTACGAACACGCCGCCGAACTCCAGGCCCTCTGCAGTCCACGCTTGCGCCAGCTCATCAACGACTCCGGCATCCGCCTCACCAACTTTCGAGAGTTGGGTTCGATTGGCTGAGCTGAGGCACCCCAGATGCCGTTTCGAAGCCCAAACGAACCCAATATTGGGTAATTATATACTTGACTCAGTGGCCCACTTCCTGTAGTGTAGAGGCATGAAAACGGACAACTTGGAAACGCTGCAAGAAGCAATCGAATGCTTTGCCGACCCGCAACGGGCGCATGATTTCATGGTCGCTCTTCGCTGGCCCGGCGGGGTCGTGTGTCCCCGGTGCGGATGCAACAAGCTCCGTCAGATTTCGACTCGCCGCATGTGGGAGTGTACGCAGTGCAAAGAGAAAAAACAATTCTCGGTCAAAGTCGGCACGATTTTCGAGGACAGTCCACTTCCGATGAGCAAGTGGCTGGCTGCGGTCTGGTTGATTGCCAATGCCAAGAACGGGGTCAGTTCATGCGAGATTAGCCGCTCCCTTCACGTCACACAAAAAACTGGCTGGTTCATGCTCCAACGTATTCGTGTGGCAATGCAGACCGGCACGTTTGAGAAGTTCTGCGGTGAGGTTGAGGCAGACGAGACGCTAGGTCACAAGCGGCGGAAGCGGAAATAAAAGACCGCATCCGCGCTTGAAACACTATCCATTGTGGTCACTGAGCTAAGTATATAATTACCCAATATTGGCTTCGTTTTAGCAGAACGAAGCCAATGAAAAACCGCCTCACCCGCGCGTTCTAAGTCCCGTTTAATCAAGCAGTTCTACGTGCATTTTTGCCTCAGAAACATTGGCTTCGTTTGGCAGAATTACATATATGGGGCGCCCCCCCTGCCCTGTTTACCCTGAGTAGCGTCGAAGGGTAGCCGCGCACGGTGGGCGCGGATCTGGGGCGATCCGGCGGTCGTCATGCCGTTCGTCGCTTACCCCTCGAGCCGCGCCCGGCCTCCCCCCCTCGACTCGTTGTAGCGACGGCGCTCAGTCGCCGTGGACTAGGTCGTTTGGAGGGCGAACCTCCCGGTGAGCCGCATCCCCGGCCCCTTCCCAGCGTCAACCTGTTCCCCATCCCCCTATATCAAAGAACCACAACTCCCCCAATCATACACTACCGCATACCTCTTGTCTACATAATTCCATTACCGGTTAAAATCGTGTGAACAATACGCCCAAGGACCCGGAAATGACCGAGTCGCCCCCCGCCTTCCCCTTGTAGCCACGGCGCTCTGTCGCCGTGCTGTCCGACTCGTCACCGTTATGCGAAGGCCTCCCGACCTCGCACCCCATCCCCCCTACCACCCCTTTGCCGCCGCTTCCGCGTCTTCCAGTTCTTCCTTGCGCCGCCAATAGCCGCACCGCCACGTTTACCGCGACCGCCCTCGGGGCCGCACGACCCTCAGCCGTAGCGGTCCCGCCGACACCGGCGCGCCGAACCGATCAGCTACTTTCTTCAGGTCAGCAGTTAGAGTGTATCGTCCACACATTGAATTAAGCGTTTCTGCGACGAGAGAACGTCGTGTCGAAATATCTCTGACGTCTTTCCGGGATTCGATGTTTGTTCTTTTTGTAAAAGTCACACAAATTCGGAAAGGCGCAGGCTGAAGTATACATCTGATCGTTGTGTAAGCCGTAGGTCAGAACCTTGTCCACGTTGCTTGCTCGAAATGGGGGTAAATCATTCAGGAGGCGTGTCACTGCGATTGCATCGTCGTAGTTACGGTCCGGGGCCGAAGAAAGTCTCAAGGACGCTCTTCTTAAAAATGTGCTCACATGTGTCAGCATGAGAACCACACATCCAGCAGGTGCCTCGCATATTACCCAACGCCTCACCGCTTTCCCATTTCCCGAATAGTGATCCACGACCTCACCTCGCCCTGCCCCGCCGCGCGGCAATCCATGATAAGCCGAGGCGTGAGGGCAGCGCTGGAGCCGAGTCCGCGAGACGCGACCGCGCGGTATCCCGGGTCGCAAACAGGCCGTGTTGTTGCGGCACCCAAAGGGCAGTACGAACGGGAGTGGATCCTGTCAACCGAGCCGCGACTGCGGGGAGACGCCGTTGTGTGGTTTCAATCCGGGCTCAGATCGACTTGCGGAAACAAGTCGGATTGGCCTCGTCCGTCGTGAAACCCATCTTGCGCAGATACCCTTGATGGGCCTTGACACCACTGCGCGCCGCGAACGTACGAAATCCCTGCTCGCGCAATGCCGTCTGATTGGCGGCGTAAAAAAAGCGGGCGTTCTTCAGATCGCGATACTCAGGAATGACGTAATCCATGGCGATATTGACCACCCCGGCCGACTGCGGTTCGTATACGAAGAGCCCAACGGGCATGAGATTCCGCAGAACGAAGATGGATTGCGGCCGGTCCAGTCGGCCCCAGTCGAGTTCAGGAAAATAGCGGGCAATGTCCGCCCGGTAGTATTTCAGGAATTCGTCCCGAATTGCCGACCGATCCGGGGCGATCGGCACCAGGCTGAAGTAATCGCGCCGTGTCGAGATCCGATACAGATAGTAGGCGTCTGCCCCGGCGATAAACGTGTTCAGTAAAAACACAGGATAGGACCGCAGAAACAGTCCATACACTGCCAGCAGCAGCACGCCCCCAAGATTAATCCAACGCAGCTTCCAGATGTTGTTCATCAACAATGACGCCGCGATCAATACGGAGCCAGCGTAACCAAGCCATTCCGTCCATTGCATCCAGCCAGACTATCAACTTCACGGCAAAAAACCAAATACCACATGTTTGTGTGGTATGGCGACGCGGCACCAACGAATCCTGCAACGAAGATTGGGCCAGACCTCCAACATCGCCACATCGGATCACCGCCACACCCGAGCGGATTTCACCCCGATTTCGAGACCTGCCCCGACTCCAAGGTCGGCGTCGGGACGCCATTCACGTCTTCTTCGTGTCCTTCGCCTGCCCGCCATAGCTTTAGCGCCGGCGGGTGCCGGGAGCTTGCCCTGAGTGAAGTCGAAGGGTGGCTCGCTTCCCCTCTGTCTTCTGGATTCTGGATTCTGACTCCTGCCTTCTGCGTCTTGGGAGGTCAATTCCCGCCGGAAGATTCGCGCGACAGCGCACGGTCCAGATTGATTTGCGCGTCCATGTAATCGGGCTTGATTCGCAAGGCCTGACGGTACTGCTCGATGGCCTCCGGCACCTTCCCGGCTTGCAGCAGGGCCGTCCCCAGATAGTTGTGCGCCTCCGCAAAATCAGGTTTGAGCTGCACCGCCTGCTGGAAATGCGCGATTGCAGGAGAAATCTTCCCCGCCTTCCCCAGCGCCAACCCGAAGTTGTATTGCGCCATCCATGCCTCGGGGTTCTTGGTCACGGTATCCAGCCAGAGAGTTCCACTGGTGGCGTAAACCCCGGCCCGCACCCACGTGCCAACTCCCAAACCCATCAGTACAACCACGCTTACCGTCACGCCCAACGTGTGACCCCGGTCGCCAAATCTACGCGCAAGCGCAACCCCGGCCGACACGACCAGCGCGATGATTCCGATCATCGAATAGTACTGCCAGTGATCGGCCACCAGCGAGTAGTCATAAAACCCCTGGTCAAAGAATCCCAACACGGGGAACAGCGTCACCACGAAATACCCCACGCCGAACAACAGCGGCCTCCCCCACGTCTTTCGCTTCGACCAACACAGCGCCAGGCATCCAGCCAGCAACAACAATGGAAGCCACGACGTCCCCCGTGACGCATCGACGTTCCACTTCGGATAGATGACGGACAGGTTGACCGGCCACAGGACCTTGCCCAGGTAAAACCAAACCACCCAGCCCGCCGCCGCCAGTCGGGAAAAAAATCCTTCCGCGCGGAACGTGGTTCCTCTCAAGACGCGATGGTACTGAAACCAAACGGTTACCAAGCCGAACAGAAACGAAAGCGCGAAGAATGGCGCGCCGCGCAGCCAGTCTTTCCACCGTAGCCGGCCATGCAGCCACCACACGCATCCCAACAGCGCGAACGGCAGCATGACCACCGCCGTCTTGCTGCACAACGCCAGCAAGAACGCTCCCAGCGACCACGCATACCAGCGCCACCGGCTTTCCGCGTTGAACCTCAAGTACAGGAGGATCGCCACGGCGTAGAACAGCATGGACAACGTGTTCTTCTGTTCGCTGATCCAGGCTGCCGTCGCCACGTTCACCGGATGAATCGCAAACATGAGCGCGGCCAGCCACGCGCCGGGGATGTTCAGTCGGCGCAGGATCATCCAGAGAAGGACGGCGTCGGCGGCGTGCAGCAGCACGTCGAGCACATGATAACCCATCGCGTGATCGCCCCACCACCGCCATTCCAGCCACCACAAACTGCCCGTCAGCGGATAGTAATCCGCCGTACCCGCCCCGGACCAGAACAGGCGGATTCCATCGTCCGCTCGGACCATTCCGTTTTCCGTGATGAGTGGATAATCATCGAACACAAAACCGCCGCGCAGTGCGGGCAGGTAGGCGGCCAACGTGATCAGAACAATCAGCCCAGATTTGGCCAGGAACGCCTGCCCGGACATCTTCGGGCACTGCGGGCGCTGGACTGCGGGGACAGTTTGCAAGCACTTGGTTTATACGGCGGCCAGTCTCGCCACCGCCAGTGAAAACGTCAACCGATGCGACTGGCTGCGGCCCTGACATCGTTGCGCACGGAGTGCGGCACGCACGCAGGCCGCAACCCGCAGACTTCTCTGAACCAGTTGTCCTACACCCCCGCCTCAACCAGACGGGCTGGCGATGACTGGCCGGGCGAGGTGGCGTGAAGACCAATGGCTTCTGCGACGGCCGCGCGCAGGCCGTCAATCGTGACCGGCTTGCCAACGATCAGGTCCACGGCGGCGGGTCTTTCGTTGGCATCCCTCATCATGGCGCCGAAGCCTGTGAGCATGACGACAGGCACGTTTGGATCGACGGATCGGATGGCCGTTGCCACCTGGTCGCCGTTCATGTCGGGCATGGCGCGATCGACAACCACGAGATCGAACTGGCCCTTGTGAAACTTCTCCACTCCGTCGCGCCCGCCGTCGGCAACCTCCACGGCATGTCCGTCAATTTTCAGATATTCACTGATGATGTTGCGCACCATCGCTTCATCGTCCACAACGAGCACGCGCAAGTGCTCGAGCGCCTTCAGCGGCTGCGCGGGGAGCACAGATTGCGGCTTTGCCAACTGGCGCGGAATGCGGATGATAAAGGTTGAGCCCTTGCCGACCTCACTCTTGATGTCGATCGTGCCCTGGTGGCGTTGCACAATGCCATACACCATGGACAATCCCAAACCGGTGCCGTGAGCGCCTTTGGTCGTGAAGAACGGTTCGAGACAACGCTGGCGCACCTCGTCGGTCATGCCGGTGCCGGTGTCGCTGACTTCGAGCGTGACCTGACTGTCGTCGCCATGCGTGCGGATGACGATGGTTCCACCTCGCGGCATCGCCTCGACCGCGTTAAAGATCAAATTTGTCAGCACTTCGCGCAACTCGCCTGCGTCGCCGGCGATTGGTGGAACGTTCTGGAGATCTTTCTGCAGGGTGATGGAGATGTTCTTGGCCTCCGCTTGCGTCTTCCACATTGGTTGCGTTAGCGAAATGGCATCCTCGACAAGCTGGTTCAGGTCAACCTTCCCAAATACTTCCCGCCCCTTGCGGTGACGGTAAAACTCACGGAGACGATTCACGATCTCACCGGCGTCCTTGGCGCTGGTGTTTATCATCTCCACGTAGCGCTTCGTCTTTTGTTTGTCGTCCAGGTTCTCCGGGTGATGCAGCAACAGTTCACTTAACCCAAGGATGCCGACAAGTGCGTTATTGAAATCGTGAGCCATACCGCTGGCCATGCCGCCCAGGGCGCGCAGGCGCTCCTGCTGAATGACGCACTGCTGGGTGTCCCTCAGCTCTTTGAGCACGTGTTGCAGTCGCTGCTCGCTTTCGCGATGCTCGGCGATTTCCACCAGGAGCCTCTCATTGGTCACCTGGAGTTCCTGGGTCCGGTCCCGGACACTTCTTTCCAGATCGGCCATTTGGTTCCTCACCTGGCGGATCAGGCGCCACTTCTCCGTCAGCGCATTGGCCAATTGCAGGATTTCCACCGTGTCAAAGGGCTTCTTGAGAAACAGCAGGCGATCCGAGTTCCCCAGCTTGGCAATAATCTCGTCCCACGAATAGTCGGAGTATGCGGTGCAAATCACCACCTGGAGATCGGCATCAACCTCCCAAAGCTTCTGCGTGGTCTCAATTCCGTCCCAACCGGGCGGCATTCGCACGTCCACAATCGCCATCGCGTAAGGCCGCCCACTCTGGAGGGACTGACGAACCCGCTCCAGGCCCTCCTCGCCTTGATAGGCAGAGTCGATCTCGAAGACCGCTGATTGGCGGACACGGGTCGGTTCGTCGAACAGTTTTGCCTCCGCTTCCCCCAGCGCCGTTGTGTCGGCGGAGGGTGGGCAAAGGATTTTCCGAAAATCCTCGTGAATGGCGCGATTGTCGTCGATCACCAGAATTCGGTAGCTCTTATTGAAAACTTGATTGTTCATACCTTCTTATGCTCCTGATGTAATGGCAGGGACAATGTAAACGCTGCCCCTTGACCTGGACCGTCGCTGTGCACGCTCAAGCTCCCGCCCATCTCCTTCGCCGCGAGGGCGCCACTGTGCAGGCCAAACCCGTGTCCGTTTTTTCGCGTCGTGAATCCATACGAGAAGATTCGTGTCAGATTCTCCGGCGGTATTCCCACGCCGTTGTCAATTACCGAGATCGTTACAGAACCCTCCCCGTCCGTCGCCACGCGAATCGTCAAGCGCTTGTCCTTTCGTCCACCTTCATCCAGGGCGTATTTGGCATTTCGCACCAGGTTGACGAGAATCTGCAGTGCCTTGTGCTTATCCACAGGAGCCGACGGCGTGGCAATATACTCACGCACCACTTGCACCTCATGGCGCGCGAGCGCGCCGCTGTTTATGCGGAGTGCGTCTTCCGCCAAATCCACAATCGGCAGTGTTTCCACGATACCGGCTGCTCGCGCGTAGCTTTGCTGCATGGTCACGATTTCCTTGATGTGTCCGATATTGGCATTGAGGGATTCGAGCTCTTTGAGGATTTCTGTTTGTTCTTTGCCCAGGTATTGAGCCAGGTTGTCCAGGTAGTCACACAACTGCACGCCTTTCGGATCCTCGGTGAGGAACGCCGCCAGGTCATTCTGGCGCGCGCGCATCAACGCCACAACTTTTGCCAGACTTGACACCCTGGATTCTCGAATCTTCTCGGAGACCAGAGCCGTGGAGACGTTGACGCTGTTGAGCACATTGCCAACGTTATGGAGGACATTGGTGGCCACCTCGGCCATGCCCGCTTCGCGAGAGATCTCGAGGAGTTGTCTGTGCAGGTCCTCCATCTGCGCTTCCGTCCGTCGGCGCTCGGTGATGTCGCGACTGATGGCTAGAATGACGTGTTGTCCTCCAATTGTGACATCCGCGAGCGAGATTTCGGCATCGACAAGAGTGCCATCCTTACGCTTGCTCTGCCAATAAAACAGTTGCGGGTGGCCCCCTAGCGCCGAGGCGATTCGTTCCCTGGCGGCTTGAGCTGAATCTTTGCCATCGGGCTGCGTCAGTGGTGAGAACTCAATGGGCGAGTGTCCAATAACGTCTTCTCGGTTGCACGCAAATAACTCACAGGCGTTCTTGTTGCAGTCGAGAAAGGTATCCGTCATCAGCCAAACGCCTTCGGCGGCGTTATCGAAAAGAACGCGATACCGCGCCTCACTGTCGCGCAATGCCCTCTCCGCTTGCTTGCGCTCGGCGATTTCCTTCTCCAACTCGAGGGTGCGATCCTTCACGCGCTGTTCAAGGGTTTGCTGGTAGTTGAGAATCTCCGCATGCGAGTACTGAAGCGACCCGGCCATCTCGTTGAACGCATGGGCCAGTTCCCCAAATTCGTCGGTGCTCGCGGCGGCGACGCGAACGCTCAGATTGCCCCCGGCCAACTCCTGCGTGCTCGCCACCAGGCCGCGTAGCGGATCAGAAATGAAGTGTTGCAGTCTTCGAGACACGAGCAGCGCCGCCAGTAACGATGCCGCCATGACAAACAGCAGAATACTCCCCGCGCGTCTCAGATACGCCAGAACTTCCGGGGCGAGGTCGGCCTGCAGGCTCAACGTCCCGATGTTCCGTCCGTCGAGCAGTACACTTCGCGACAGCGTCAGGTGATTGTAATCGAAAGTTGCCGAGCCGCCTCGCGGGACAGACGGCGGGCAGGATTGATCGTTCTTGTCCCGGGTGTAGGTCGCAAACACAGTCCCGTCTTTCGCATACAGGCAGGCTTTCAGGATGCGCGGCTCGGCCTTGAGACCCCGGAGGGTTTCCTCCGCCGAGCTTTGGTCCCGAAAGGACAGCGCTGCCGTGGAATTGGCAGCAATCACGTCGCCCATGGTCGCCAGATTCTGTTTTTCGTTCTGAATGAAATTGAGCAGTTGGTAGCCCACAAACCCCACGCAGGACAACAACAGCGCCACGCTGCTGGTCAACATCATGACCGTCATCAGCTTGCGCTTAATGGGAAGATTCTGGAACGCTTGATTCATGGTTTCAACGGTTTGATGGTCTTTGCCAGTTTCAACAACTGGGAACTGATGGTCAGGTGCGCCCGTTGCGCCGCGTCCATGTTCACCTCAAATCGGACCTTTTTGTCCTCAATCAGCAAACGGATGACGCCGCCCGTGTCCAGGAAGTTGTCCGACTCTCCGACGGTAAGCACGCCCGGAGACACGACATGTTTCAGCACATTGGCAGCGTCCGCGGATTTCGGAATGAACAGTATCTGGCACTGGGAAAGGTCTCCCGAAGCCGCCAACCGTTTCACGACAACAGGTCGGGTCCCGATCGTCTCGCCCGCGACCAATTGGTCCAAGGTGGACCCAAAGGGATCCTCCCCGACAATGCCAACGGTGACGGGGGTATTGGTGGCCGCAAACTCGTCCGCCGGCCATTTGGTGAATTTGGCGAAGTTCAGCAAGAACGCTCCTTTGACTTTGTACTCCAGTACCGTGGGAGATTCGGCAAGTCCCACGCCGGGGCTGACCGTCAACAGCAGCGCCACGACAAGCATCCCGACGGCGGCAAGACGGCGGCTACCCCGCCGTCGGACCGGCCGCGCGCCGGGTTGCTGACTATGACATGTGAAAATCACGTTCACTCTTGCTTCGCAGGTTAAAAGGTCCAGGTAACTTTGCCGTAAATACTGCGTCCGACCTCCGTTGTTTGCGACTGGAGCGACGGCGCATACTCCAAATGCTCGCCGTTTAGCAAATCCTGCCCGACAATCGAGAACTCGAGGTTCTTCGTCGGTTTCCACCCCAGCCGCAGATCGAGTGAGAAATACTGGGGCACATCCACGGCGGTGGTACTGGTCTCCGTCCTGATGGCCACCCTGTCCACGTACCGCAGCGTGGCGTCAAATTGGACCTGGTGAGGCAAATTCATCAACGAGCGCAGGGAGAATTGCTGTTGCGGGCTCCCGCCTGGGTCGATTTCCGGACTCGTGGTGGCGGCGTCGTCGACGTGAAGCTGCATGTGGAGCCAGGTGTACGTGGCCTGCCACCGCCACCAATCCAGCATCTGCCAGTTGCCCGCAGCCTCGAGTCCATAGGTCTGGGCGGATGAATCGTTGCCGTGTGTGCCCGTCGTGAACGTCGCCAGCTTGGAATAGTCATTATAGAATGTCGCAAAGTCTAGCGACACCCGTTCGCAGGGGCGTACCCGATAACCGAGTTCATACGCCAGCAGGTCTTCCGAACCGAAAGCCTTATTGCCTTCGGAATCCGACGGTGTGCGGACCGCGCGGGAAACCGCTGCCCAGACGGTTTGATGGACCGTCGGCGTCCACGAGACCCGCCCGCTGGGTTCAACTTCAAATCCTGTGAAATCATTGTGTTCGAGTTTGGTGCCCAGCGTCAGTTTCAACCGTTCCGGTATCAGGGTCACTTCATCCTGAATGAAGCCGCTGAACAATTGCCGGTCGGTGTGGACGGTGGAACTGTTCCTGATGGTTTCATCCTCCAGCCGGTAGCCCAGACCCGCGATCACCTCCTGCCGCGAGCCAATCTGCCGGTCATACTGCAAATCGACATCGAACGTGTCGAGGTTGTCCCCGACGTTCGTCATATCACGCACGGTCTTGTCATAGTACGTCTGCAGTTTGACTTCCGACCCATTCGCCAGCGTATGCGTCCAGCGGCCAAGAACGTCGCCGCCGGAGATGTCGGTGTCCCGGGTCAATTGTTGCGTATAGGGCGGCGTGTTTGTGCTCACGCTTTCGACCTGGCCCTCGGTGCCATCGTAGGCGTCTCCTTGCATGGTCAGCAGGTTGTCGCGAGACGGTTGCCAGTCCACCCGGAACCCGCCGCGGCCCTGCTGCCAGCCGTCGCGGCCATTGCCACCACCCAACATCTCGGAATCGGCGTGCTCAAAGTACTTGCCGTACAGCCGATAAGACAGGTCGTCACCATGCGAGCCGCCGTAGCGAAACTCCCCAAAGCCCCGGTCCAGATTGCCGCCGCCGCCGCTGAGCAGCCAGCCTTGTGTGTCTTTGGCGCTCTTGGTGATGATATTGATCACGCCGTTGACCGCGTTGGCGCCCCACATCGTGGCGCCGGGACCGCGGATCACTTCAATCCGGTCGACGTCCTCCAGCATCGGGTCCTGCACATCCCAAAACACACCCGAGAACAGCG